>NZ_JBEZLR010000063.1:0-59876 GCF_040652275.1 Streptomyces sp. NPDC048275 | reverse complement strand
GCCTCAGGGTGCACAGTTGCTTGTCCGCGGCGGCCAGCACCACCTGCCGCCCACCACCCGGCGCCCCCTCCAGCGCGCACACATCCACCGGCAGACACCCGTACGTCGCCTGGAAAGCGACCACCTGCCGGGTCCGGGCGCGCAGCACCGAGGCCGCCACCGCCTGCCCGTCCGGACACGCCGCCCGCAACGCCGCCCACTCGGTCTCGGTGCGCCGCAGGGGATCGGCATCCGGGCCGACAGGCCAGGTGGCCAGGACCGCGTCGGTGATCTCGCTACGCCACCAGGCCGACCGCAGCGCCCGCCCGGCCTGCTCCTCAGCCACCCTGCGCACCCGGTCCGGCACATACAGCCCGTCGGGCACCACCGCACCCCATCCCAGGGTGCGCAGGGCCATCCACGCGTTCGACGGCAGCCGGGCCCCGCAGAAGTCGGTCCCGGAGGCGAGTTGCGCAAGGTCGGGCCGGTTCCAGTGCGCGGAGGTCCTCGGTACACAGCGCCTCGACCAGGGACGTCAGCCAGCCCACCCGCCCCGCCAGCACCTCCGCGCCCAGCACCTCGCCGGTCACCGTGTCCAGGCCCCTGAACGCGGACGCGGAGGCACACGCGATGCGCTCCGTCTCCCCCTCGCCCAGCTGGATCTTCCGCCGCACCGTCCACCTCCCCGCCCTGTTGCGACCTGTTGTCCGATCATCGGACTCACCTACACAACGCACCCCACCCGCAAAGGTCACGCAGCAATCGAAAACAGCCCGAGCAGACCGCAGCCGTCGTCATCGCGCTGATGGGCGCCGCGGTCGGCGGCACGACCATGGTGCTGCTGCGACTGTGCGGCTCCGCGGGCGTCAGTCTCGCCTCGATCCTCCTGCTGATTCTCGGCAACAGCAGCAGCGGCGGGATCATGCCGGCGGCCTACCTTCCCGACTGGCTGCGCCCGCTGTCCGAGATCCTGCCCGTCGGGGTCGGCGTCCGCGCGATGCAAGGGCTGTCCCGGTTCGAGAACGACGGTTTGACCCGCGCCCTGGTGATCCTCCCGCTGTGGGTCCTAGGCGCCGCCGCCGTGCTCTACCTGAAGGACGTGTTCCGGCGCGAGGCTCCGGCCGGCGCGCGGGAGAAGGCCGAGCCTCAGCCCGCGGCGGGCTGACGTCGGCAGGGCACTTCCGCATCTGGATCCGGTGTTGACGGGGCGTGCCCTTCGCCGCCCGGTTCCAAGGCACTGAAAGCAGCCTGAAACCGCGCTGAATGCGCTCTGCCGCAGTCTCTTCGGCATGACGACAACGACATCGCACTCACCAGCCATCGCGGCCAAGGGGCTGCGCAAGGCCTACGGGGACAAGACGGTCCTCGACGGCATCGACCTGGCGGTGCCGGCCGGCACCATCTTCTCCCTGCTCGGCCCGAACGGCGCCGGCAAGACCACCGCCGTCAAGATCCTCTCCACCCTCATCACCGCCGACGCCGGCGACCTGCACGTCGGCGGCCACGACCTGGCCACCGACCCGCAGGCCGTGCGCGCCGCGATCGGCGTCACCGGGCAGTTCTCCGCCGTGGACGGCCTGATCACCGGCGAGGAGAACATGCTCCTCATGGCGGACCTGCACCACCTCTCCCGCAGCGAGGGCCGCCGCACCGCCGCCGAACTCCTTGACCGCTTCGACCTGGTGGAGGCCGCGAAGAAGCCCGTCTCCACCTACTCCGGCGGCATGAAGCGCCGCCTCGACATCGCCATGACGCTGGTCGGCAACCCGCGGATCATCTTCCTCGACGAGCCGACCACCGGCCTCGACCCACGCAGCCGCCACAACATGTGGGGGATCATCCGCGAGCTGGTCTCCGACGGCGTCACCGTCTTCCTCACCACCCAGTACCTGGAGGAGGCCGACGAACTCGCCGACCGCATCGCCGTGCTGAACGACGGGAAGATCGTCGCCGAGGGCACCGCCGACGAGCTGAAGCGCCTCATCCCGGGCGGGCACGTTCGGCTCCGCTTCACCGACCCGTCCACGTACCGGTCCGCCGCCGTCGCCCTGCGCGAGGCCACCCCCGACGACGAGGCGCTGTCGCTGCAGATCCCCAGCGACGGCAGCCAGCGCGAGCTGCGTTCCATCCTCGACTGGCTGGACTCGGCCGGCGTCGAGGCGGACGAGCTGACCGTGCACACCCCCGACCTCGACGACGTGTTCTTCGCCCTCACCAGCCCGGCCAACGTCCCCAACCAGCCCAAGGAGAATGTCCGATGAGCGCCCTCTCCCTCGCCGTACGCGACTCGAACACGATGCTGCGCCGCAACCTGCTGCACATACGGCGCTACCCGTCCATGACTCTGAACCTGCTGCTCACGCCGATCATGCTGCTGCTGCTCTTCGTCTACATCTTCGGCGACGCGATGAGCGCGGGCATCGGTGGCGGCGGCGCGGACCGCTCCGACTACATCGCCTATATCGTCCCGGGCCTCCTGGTGATGACCATCGGCAGCACCGTGATCGGGGCCGCGGTGTCCGTCTCCATGGACATGACCGAGGGCCTCATCGCCCGCTTCCGTACGATGGCGGTCTACCGCGGCTCTGTGCTCATCGGGCACGTCGTCGGCAGTGTGCTGCAGGTGCTCGCCAGTCTGGTCCTCGTCGGCGCCGTCGCCGTGGCCATCGGCTTCCGGTCCACGGACGCCACGGCCCTGGAGTGGCTGGCGGCGTTCGGGCTGATCGCGCTGTTCGCCGTGGCGCTCACCTGGATCGCGGTCGGGATGGGCATGGCCAGCCCGAACCCCGAGGCCGCCAGCAACATGGCAACTCCGCTGATCCTCCTCCCGCTCATCTCGAGCGCCTTCACCCCGGCCGACACGATGCCGGGCTGGTTCCAGCCGATCGCCGAGTACCAGCCGTTCACGCCGGCCATCGAGACCCTGCGCGGCCTGCTGCTCGGCACCGAGATCGGCAACAACGGGTGGATCGCGATCGCCTGGTGCGTCGGCCTGGCCGCGCTCGGCTACCGCTGGTCGACGTCGTTGTTCAACCGCGACCCGAAGTAACCGCCATGACAGCGCGGGCTGCCTCCCGCAACTCGTCCCGCTCCAGGGCGGCGTACTCCGACACCGCGTCGGCGTACGCCGCCCTGGCAGCGTTCCCGGCGGCCTCGGCCGCCTTCCGGGCGCGGTCCGCCGACATCGTCGGCTGGTAATCGCGCAGTACCCGCAGTCGTTCGGCCAGCGCGATCATCCGTACGGCACCGGCGTCACCGGAGGCGAGCCCCGCCACGCCGAGGGCGTGCAGCACCGTCCCGATCACAGGGAGCTCCATGGGCGAGCCGGACGGACCGGAGAGCAGGGTCTGCATCCCCTGCCGCAGCCGGTCGACCACCTCCGCGACCAGCTCGAGACGGCCGACGTGCGCGTGCGCCGTCACCGCCGTCGACTGGACCTGCAGTGCCCACCGGTCGAGGAAGGGATCGCCGCTGTACATCGAGCCGGCCTTGGCCACCCCCTCCACGGCGCTGCGCCACAAGCCGAGCCCGACCTCCGTCAGCCCGCGGGCGAGCGCGACCTCGGCGCGGCCGCCGAGGTCGGCGCTGTCGGAGTCGTCCTGCTGCAGGGTGTTGACATCCTCCGCCTGCCGCAGCCAGTACTCGGCCTCGTCGGGGTCGCCGCGCTGCAGGCAGGCGAGGACGAGGCCCCAGCGGACGCCGATGGAGTCGTGCTCGTCGCCGAGCCGCGGCAGCGCCTCGAGCGCCGCCTTGAGGTGCTCGTACGCGGCCTCGCCCTGCTCCATCTGCAAGCACAGCTCGCCCAGCCGGGCGTGGCCCATGACCTGCATGAACGGGTTGTCGACCGGCGTCAGTGCAGTGATCATCCGGCGAGCCGAGGCGAGCGCGCGGTCGATGTCGTGCTCCTGCTCCCAGACGTAGGTGGCGATGCACTCGGCGACGCCGGCGAGCAGCGGCTGCTCGCTGTCGCAGAGCCCCTGCAGCACTTCGTAGTCGGGAGGCAGCATCTCGGGGACCGCGCTCAGCACCGCCGCGGTGGCGCGCAGCAGCGTGTCCGGCGGGGCCGGGGGCAGCCGCCGGAGGGTGACGAGCTGGCGTACGACGTGCGGGCCGTAGCCCATGAACAGGGTCGCCGTGCACAACACCGCGGCGGCGCGGGCGACTTCGACGTATTCGGGCTCGGGGTAGTAGTGCGACAGCGGTGGGCCGGTGTCTGCGGCGAGGGCGGTGAGGCGGGGGTAGTTGGAGCCGGTGGACCACAGGGCGGCGAGGACCGCGGTGAGGGCGGCGATGGTGGGGCCGTCCGTACGGGCCAGGGCGTGCCGCAGGGCCAGCACGAGGTTGTCCTGCTCGGCCCTGATCCGCTCCCAGGCGGCCCTCGGTTCCGAGCCGAAGAACCAGTCGTGGTAGGCGACCCCGAAGCCCCGCGCCCAGGCGAGGAACCGGCCGATGGCCTCCTCGTCCTCGCCCGCCTTCGCGCGCCGGGCCGCGCTGAACTCCCGTACGGTCTCCAGCATCCGGAACCGCACGCCGGCCGGGGTGTCGGCGACGGTGAGCAGGGACTGATCGGCCAACTGCTCCAGCAGAAACAGCGCATCCGCACCCAGCACGTGCTCCGCCGCCTCACCGGTGAAGCCGCCGGGGAAGACGGACAGCGTGCGCAGCGCTGCCCTGGCGTCCTTGGCGAGCAGGTTCCAGCTCCACTCCACGACCGCGTGCAGCGTGCGGTGGCGCTCCGGCATGCCTCGCACCCCGCCGCGCAGCAGCGCGAACCGGTCGCCGAGGCGGCGGGCGATCTCCGGAACCGAAAGCACCCGCACCCGCGCCGCGGCCAACTCCACGGCGAGCGGCAGCCCGTCGAGGTGACGGCACAGCTCGGCCACCACGTCCGGCGGCAGCTCCACGCCGGGCCGGGCGGCCCGGGCCCGCTGCGTGAACAGCTCGACCGAGGTGTCAAGACCGAGCTCCGGCAGCGCGTACACCGCCTCCGATGTCAGGCCGAGGGAGGCCCGGCTGGTGGCGAGCACCCGCAGGTCCTTCGAGGACGAGACCAGCGCCTGTACGAGGTCGGCGGCGCCCCGGATGACCTGCTCGCAGTTGTCCAGCACCAGCAGTGCGGACCCGGAGCCGAGCACGCCGAGGATGCCGGGCACCGGGTCGTGGCCGCTGACGGAGCCGGCCCGCCCCTCGCCCGTGCCGAGCGCGGAGGCCACCTCCGCGGCCACGTCCTCGTCCGTGGTGACGCCGGCGAGCGGCACGAAATACACCACGCGCTGCTCGCCCCGGCGGCTGACGGCGTGCGCGAGCCGGGTCTTGCCGAGGCCGCCGGGGCCGACGACCGTGACGGCGCGGGAAGCGCGCAGCAGCCGCTCCACCGCCGCGATGTCCTCGTCCCGTCCGAGCAGCGGGTTCGGCTCGTGCGGCACGCCGTGCCTGACCACAGGCGCCTCGCCGCGCAGCAACTCCCGCTGTACGGCCTTGAGCGCGGCGCCCGGATCCGTGCCGAGCTCGTCGCGCAGCTCACGGCGGTACGCCTCGTACCGCATCAACGCGGCGGACGGGCCCACCGTCGCCGCCTCGCCGCGCAGCAGCTCGGCGAGTATCTCCTCGTCGCGCGGATGCTCCGAGGCGGCCACGGCCAGCGGCCCGGCCGCCTCCGCGTGCCGCCCCAGCCGGGCGAGCGCGAGCGCCTGCGCGCGTACGAGCGTGCCGCGGACGGGGGCGCGCTCGGTGCGCAACGCGGCTACGGGGTCTGTGCTTTCGCCGGGCCCGCCGGCCCCGTCAGGAGTGCCCTCCCACAGCGCGAGCCCGGCGTCGGCCGCAGCCAGCGATCCCGCGTGGTCCCCGGCCCTGGCCCGGTCCGCGCTGGCGGCGGCGTGCAGCAGGAGGGCGGAGCTGTCGACCTGGTCCTCGGCGAGTGTGAGCCGGTATCCGGTCGGTGTGTTGACGAGGACGTCGGCGTCCAGCTGCGCCCGCGCCCTGGACACGAGGACCTGCACCGCCTTTCCCGGCCGCTCGGGCAACTCGTCCGGCCACAGCCCTGCCACAAGACGCTCGGTGCTGCAACCCGTGCGCAAGTCGCCCGCGAGCAGCGCGAGGAGACCGCGGAGCCGGGGCGCGGTGACCTCTTGTCCGCGATAGGCGACACGCGGCAGCAGGGTCAGATCGGTGGTCATCCGTGCAGACTAGCCAAGGCCCGGCCGCCGCAACCACCGTCGCGGGCCGAACTCCCGCAGCGCGGGCAACTGCCGTACCCGCACCAGCCGTTACCTTTTCCTCCACCGTTGCGACACCCACGGAGCCGTCGCCTCTCGTACGCGGTCCGGCAAGGAACTTCTTGCACGCTCGGTGACCGACCGCCCCGCGTTTCCTCGCCTCCTGGGCCGCCGGCACCAGGTGCCCTCTCCGTCACTCCTTGAGCGCCGCCAACGCGATGCGCTCCGCCACCGGATTCATCTCCTCGCCCTTCGCGTCCGTGGAGTTGACCGAGTAGACCAGCGTGCGGGAGAGGTCGCGGGTGGCCGCGACGATCGCTGTGTAGCCGTACCGGGCGCCGGACTTGAGCCAGTAGACCTTCCCCCCGTACTCGAAACGCTGGAGCCCGGCGCTCATGTCCGCGCCCTTGATGTGCGAGGGGACCGTGAACATCTCCTTCAGCTGCGGCTTCGGGACGAGGTCGCCGCGGAAGAGGTGGGTGATCAGCCGCTCCAGGTCCTCCGTCGTGGAGATCATGTCGCCCGCCGCCCAGCGATCGGCCTGGTTCCAGTCGGTGACGTCGACGAACCTCGTCGTGCCGTCCGCCTGTCGCACCGCCTGGTAGCCGTGGTTGTGCGGCCCCCGGATGCGGGGATCGGTGCCGGGGAAGTACGTGTGACGCATCCCGGCGGGCCGCAGCACGCGCCGGGTCGCCTCGGACGCGTACGAGTGCCCCGTGACCTTCTCGATCAGCATGCCGAGGACCGTGTAGTTGATGTTGAGGTAGTGCTGCTTCCTGCCCGGGCGGAACTCCGGGCCCTTTGCGACGGCCGTGGCGACGACCTGCTCGGGCGTGAGGGTGTCGAAGCGGTGTGCGTACACGTCCTCGAAGGATTCGCCGAATCCGTCACCCGGCTGGATGCCGCTGGTGTGGTTCAGCAACTGCCGTACGGAGATGGGCTTGAAGGCGGGGGAGAGCAGCCCCGGAAGGTAGCGCTGCACCGGCGCGCCCAGATCGACCTTTCCCTCCGCCGCGAGCTGGAGCACCACCGCGGCCGTGACCACCTTCGTCGTCGAACCGGCTCGAAAGAGAGCGTTCGGGTCCGCTTTCCGGCCGGTCGCCAGATCGTGCACTCCGGCACTCCCGCTCCAGCGGCCGTCGCTGCCCCCGACGCGTACGAGCGCGGCTGTCGCGTCGGCGTCCGGCAGCCCGGCGAGCGCGGCGCGTAAGGCCGCGGCGTCCGGGCCGGCCGTGGCGGGGCGCGCGGTCACGGAGGTCGAGGCGACGGCGGGCACGGCCAGTGGGCCGGCCGTCAGGCCGAGGACGAGGGCTGCGGCGACAGCCGTGACGGTTCTGGTGCGGACGGGCATCTGCTGCTCCTGAGTGTGGGCGGTGCGATGGGTTCATCCTGTGACCGCGCGGGCTCTCACGGATCGTCACCGAGGAGGGCCCCACCCCTGATGTCGACCCGGATCAACTCCCTTCCCGCGTACGGGTGTTGTCAGGGGTTGCCACTAAGGTCCGGCGAAGAGAGGTGCGAAAAAACTGTTATCGCGGAGGGCGGCCGTCCGTCTCCTGTGTGTAAGGACCACCTCTTCGCACAGGAGCAACCGCCATGCCCGCGCACAAGCGCCCGACCACATCCGAGCCCAAGCGTGAGAACAAGCACCGCCTGACCCGCCGCGGTCTGCTGGGCATCGGCGGTGGCCTTGCCGCCACCGCGGCCGTCGGTGGTGGCGCGCTGCTCGTGATGTCCGGCGGAGACAACGCGGACGCGGCGCCCACGGCCTTCGCCCACCCGGGCCTGCTGCACGCCCACGGCGAGCTCAACCGTGCGAAGGTGCGCGTGGCGGCGAAGGCGCAGCCCTGGCTGTCCGGCTGGGACAGGCTCACCGCCAACGCGCACTCCCGCAGCACCTGGAAGGCCAACCCGCAAGCCACGATCGTCCGTGGCGGCACCGGCCAGAACTACGGCATCCTCTACCACGACATTCACGCGGCCTACCAGAACGCCCTGCGCTGGAAGATCGCCGGGACAAGGGCGAACGGCGACGCCGCACGCGACATCCTCAACGCCTGGTCGGCCACGCTCACCACGCTCACCGGGAACGCCGACCGGTTCCTGGCGGCCGGGATCTACGGCTACCAGTTCGCCAACGCCGCCGAACTCATGCGCGGCTACGACGGCTTCGACCTGGCCCGGTTCAAGAAGATGATGCTGAGGGTCTTCTCCCCGATGAACCGTCAGTTCCTGGCCACCCACAACGACGCGGTCATCACCAACTACTGGGCGAACTGGGACCTCTGCAACGTCGCCTCGATCATGGCGATCGGCATCCTGTGCGACGACCGGACGGAGTTCGACCGCGCGATCACGTACATGAAGCACGGAGCCGGCAACGGCTCCCTGAAGAACGCCACCCCGTTCGTCTACGAGTCCGAGGGCCTCGCCCAGTGGCAGGAGAGCGGCCGCGACCAGGGACACACCATGATGGGCATGGGCCAGATGGGCGCGATCTGCGAGATGGCCTGGAACCAGGGCGTCGACCTGTACGGCTACGACGACAACCGGTTCATGAAGGCCGCCCAGTACGTCGCCAAGTACAACCTCGGACAGAGCGTGCCCTTCACCACGTACGCCTGGCGCAGCGGCACCGGCACCGGTAAGTACAACGAGCAGACTGTGATCTCCGACATGGGGCGCGGGCAGGTTCGCCCGGTTTGGGACATCCTGCACTACCACTACGCGCGCCGCCGCAGGCTCTCCGTGCCGTACATCACGGCCATGGCTGAAAGGGTGCGTGCGGAGGGCGGGGGCGGCGACTACGGGCCGAACAGCGGTGGCTTCGACCAGCTCGGATTCGGAACGCTGCTCTACGCCAAGTGACACCGAAAGGGACGCACGTGGACGGGCGGCAGTGGCGTTCGACCATCTCGGCCGCGCAGGCCGGTGACCGGCGTGCCCTCGACGAACTGGTCGAGGGCTGGCTGCCCCTCGTCTACAACATCGTCGGCCGCGCCCTGAACGGTCACGCGGACGTCGACGACGTCGTGCAGGAGACCATGCTGCGCGCCGTCGGCAACCTCGGCTCACTGCGCGACCCGGACAGCTTCCGGTCCTGGCTGGTCGCCATCGCGATGCGCCAGATACGCGAGCGGGCCCGCGGCCGCACCGCCGAGACGCTGGACGACGGCGTGGCGGACCAGGCCGCCGACTTCGCCGAACTGACCGTGTTGCGGCTTCAGTTGGAGGGGCAGCGGCGCGAGGTCGCGGAGGCGGTGCGGTGGCTCGACGAGGATGACCGCCAACTGCTCTCGCTGTGGTGGCTGGAGGTCGCGGGCGAGCTCACCCGGCGCGAGCTGGCGGCGGCGAGCGGGATCAGCCGACAGCACGCGGCGGTGCGGGTGCAGCGGATGAAGGAGCGGCTGGAGACCGCGCGCGACATCGTGCGGGCGCTCGACTCGTCCTGCCCGGACCTGCCGTCGGTGACCGCCCGCTGGGACGGACGTCCCGACTCGGTGTGGCGCAAGCGGCTGGCCCGGCACATCCGGGGCTGCGCGTACTGCTCGGGCGTCCGAGAGGCTGTCGTACCGGCCGAACGGCTCCTCGTCGGGATCGCGCTCGTCCCGCTGCCGGTCGGCTTCACGCTCTCGCTGGCGCTGGGCGGCAAGACGGCGGTGGCCGCCACCGGCGTCGGCTGGTCCGCCAAGGTGATCGGCGTGCTCACCAAGCCCGCCGTCGCGGTGACGGCGGGAGCGACGCTCGTGGCGGGCGGCGCGTACGTCGTGACGCACACCCCCGACAAACCGCCGGCGCGCGCCGCCGAGCCGACGACGGCGAGCACGGCCCGCCCGCCGACACGGACCCCCTCCGCGACCCCGAGCCCCTCACCGACGAAGTCGAAGCCGAAGCCGACGTCGACGGCGAAGAAGCCGGAGGTGGAAACGCAGCTGTACGGCACGGTCGTCGACGCCGTCGACAACGCGCCCTCCGCGACCGCGCTCCCCGCCGCGCTGCCCCGGCGTGCCGAGAAGGGCGTGAGCGCGACGGGCGCGCCCGCCACCGGCATGACCCACCGCGGCGAGGCGATCACCCTCACCGGCCAGGGATACTTCCGCGTCCGCTGGCAGATCCTGCCCGGTCAGCGCCCCGGCAGCGTGGTGATGCCGACCTGGACGGGCCTGCGCGGCAAGCTCTTCCACGTCGCCTCGGGCGGCGGCCACCGCATGGACGACGTCCAGCCCGGAGCGACGGACGGCACGACCTGGATGGGAGGCCCGGCCACCGGCGTGTCCGTCCTGCCGTCCGGCACCCAGCAGATGTGGCAGAACGAGTACTTCTGGGTCGACGGCACCGTCACCCTCCACCAGAACGAACGCGGCGCCGACTACAACCTCTTCGTCGAGACCTCGACCTGGGACAGGGCGACCGAGGACATCCGCACGGGTCCCGCCGAGGGCGCGGTCCGCTACGGCCTCGTCCGCGACGACGGCAAGGACACCGCTCCGGCACCGCAGTACCTGACCCGCTCCACCCCCACCGATCCCGCGACCGTCCCGCAGCGGTCCGACGTCACCACTCCCTGACTACTCCCCTGACCACGCCTTGCGCAGGGCGTACAGCGTGTCGACGCGGTTCGTCGTGATCGAGTCCACCCCCATGTCGAGCAGCCGGCGCATGGAGCGGCGGGTGTCGGGGGTCCAGACGGAGAGGAGGTGGCCGTTGCGGTGGACGTGGGCCGTGAGGGCGCGGTCGACCAGGGTGAAGCGGTAGTTGAGCCAGCGGGGGCGCACCGCCTCGAGCAGGGCGGGGCGCGGCGGCGCGAGCGTCGTCCAGGTGAGCGCGATCTCCGCCGCCGGGTCGGCCGCCCGCACCGCGAGCATGGCCTGGGCATCGGCGCAGTAGTACACCCGGTCCTCGGCCCCGCACTCGCGAATGACGTCCACGACCCGGCGTACGGCCCGCGCGTTCGCCGCACCCGGCAGATCGACCATGATCCGGCTGTCCCCGGTCGCGGCCAGCGCGTCCACGAGCGTCGGCACGCCGCCGTCCGTGAGTCCCCGCAACTCGTCGCAGGAGAGGGACCGCAGTGGCCGCTCCAGCTCCCACAACCGCTTCAGCGTCTCGTCGTGCAGCAGAACGGGCACGCCGTCGCGAGTCGTCCGTACGTCGATCTCGACCGCGTCCGCGCCCAGTTGGAGCGCGGAACGCAGTGAGTCGATCGTGTTCTCGCGGACGCGATAGGGGTCGCCGCGATGAGCGACGGCAGTCACGGTGCGCATGGGGCCCATTGTGGTGGTGCGGTGTGTCAGAGCGCGAGCCAGGTCGAGGCGTAGGTGTCGATCTCCTCGGCGAGCTTCGTCTTTCCGGCCGGGTCGAGGAAGGACGCGTCGACCGCGTTCTTGGCGAGCGCGGCGAGGCTCTGCTCGTCGAGTTCGAGGAGACGGGCGGCGACCGCGTACTCGTTGTTGAGGTCGGTGCCGAACATCGGCGGGTCGTCGGAGTTGATGGTGACCAGAACTCCGGCCCGTACGAACTCCTTTATGGGGTGCTCGTCGAGGGTGCGGACCGCGCGGGTGGCGATGTTGGAGGTCGGGCAGACCTCCAGGGCGATGCGGTGCTCGGCGAGGTGCGCGAGCAGCTTGGGGTCCTGGGCGGAGCTCGTGCCGTGTCCGATGCGCTCGGCGCGCAGGTCGGTGAGCGCGTCCCAGACCGTCTCCGGGCCCGTCGTCTCACCGGCGTGCGGCACCGATCGCAGCCCGGCCGCGATCGCCCGGTCGAAGTACGGCTTGAACTGCGGCCGCGGTACGCCGATTTCGGGCCCGCCCAGCCCGAAGGAGACCAGCCCCTCGGGGCGCAGCCGCTCGTCGGTGGCGAGCCGTACCGTTTCCTCGGCCGCCTCGAGGCCCGCCTCGCCGGGAATGTCGAAGCACCAGCGCAGTACGACACCGAGCTCGGCCTCCGCCGCCTTGCGGGCGTCCTCGATCGCGTCCATGAAGGCGCGCTCGTCGATGCCGCGGCGGGTGGAGGACCACGGGGTGATGGTCAGCTCGGCGTAACGGACCTGCTGGCGGGCCATGTCCCGGGCGACCTCGTACGTCAGCAGCCGGACGTCCTCCGGGGTGCGGATGAGGTCGACGACGGACAGATAGATGTCGATGAAGTGGGCGAAGTCCGTGAACGTGAAGTAGTCCGCGAGGGCCTCGGGGTCCGTCGGCACCTTGGAGTCGGGGTGGCGGGCGGCGAGGGCCGAGACGATGCGCGGGGAGGCGGAGCCGACGTGGTGCACGTGCAGTTCGGCCTTGGGCAGCCCGGCGATGAAGGCGTGCAGATCGCGGGTGGCCTGGGTGTTGAGGTGGTCGGTCAAGGGTTCCTCCCCGGGAACGGCGCCCCCGGGCCATGGTCGGCGGGGACGCGGGTGATCGGCTGATCGGTGACTCGGGGATCATCGTAGGCCGCGGTCCGCCAGGGGCAGGACCGGGCCGTAGCATGACCGAACGTACGACAGGTGTACGACAGAGGGGGGCCACGCATGTCCGACGACGCGCAGACGCCGCAGAGCGCCGCCGAGACTCCGTGGGTGTCTCCGGACCAGGGGACTCCGCCGTCGCCGACCGACGCGTCGCCGACTGCCGAACCCGCGGACGACGTGCCCGCCGACGCCATACCCGCCGACGCGATACCCGAGGTGGGTGGGGCGACCGGCTACACCGCCCCCGCTCCCAAGATCGCCCTGGGCAAGTCCCCGGACGAATCCCCGGACATGTCCTCAGACGCGTCCCCGGACGCGTCGCCCGCCGCCAGGCAGCCCGAGCCGAACCCCTGGGCTCCGCCCGCGGATCCGGCTCCGTCCCGGGCGGGCGGCGCTCCCACGCCGCCGAACCCCTCGGTGGACTACCAGCCGACCGTCACCTCGCTCCCCGCCACGGGCACCCCGAGCCACCACCCTCAGCCCGGCCCCTGGGACAACCCCTTCGCGCCTCCCGCCGCCCACGCGCCCCACCCCCGACCCGCCCCCGGACAACCGGTACCTCCGCCGCCCATCGCCCCCGAGGGGCCCGGTCAGAACCCGTACGGCTACGGCTACGGCCAGGGCTACCCGGCCTACGCCCCGCCGCAGGCCGGCCACCCGGGCATCCCCGGCTACCCGGGCGGCGTCCCTGGCCACGGCTGGCACGGGATGCCCCTCCCGCCCAGCAACGGCATGGGCACCGCCGCACTCGTGCTCGGCATCGTCGCGGCCGCCATGTTCTGCTTGTGGCCGCTGTCCATCGTCGCGGGCATCCTCGCCGTGATCTTCGGTGTGATCGGCCGCCGCAAGGTACGTCGGGGCGAGGCGACGAACCCGGGCCACGCCCTGGCCGGGATCATCTGCGGAGCGGTCGGCATCGTCCTGGGCGCGGCGTTCGCCTCGATCCTCTTCCTCGTCCCGAACGACGACGGGACCGATGACCCGTTCACCGACGACGACGGCTACTCCACCTCACTCGTCGTGCGGCACCACGGCTGACCGGGTCCCCCAGCCGGCGGGAGGACACGCTCAGCCGGCCTGGGACTCTCTCAACCGCTCCCGCGCCTCCATCAGCGCGAACCCCAGCAGATTCGGCCCCCGCCACCGCTCAGGATCCGAGGCGCGCTCGTCGTCCGCCGCGAGCCCGATGCCCCACACGCGGTCCAGGGGGCTGGCCTCGACGAGCACTCGCTCACCGGTGCCCAGCAGAAACGCCCGCAGATCGGCGTGCGCGGCGAACTTGTGGACACTGCCTTCGACCACGATCGCGAACCGCTCCCGCTCCCATATCGAGTCGTCGAAGCCGCGCACCAGCCGCCCCGCCTTCTTGGCCAGCGCGGGATTGGGCGCCTCGGCCGCGCGCCGTTCCGCCTCCGCGTCCCCGAACAGCCGCGCCTTGCCCGCCATCATCCAGTGCTCGGCACTCGCGTAGGAGACCCCGGCCACCGTGAACGGGGACGGCCACCACTGGCTCAGACAGCTCGCGCTCACCTGACCGTCCGGTCGCGGGCTGTGGCCCCAGAAGTGCAGGTACTTGACCCTCGCCCCCGAGTCGACCGTGCTGAGCAGCGCTTCCCAAGAATCGATCTTCCCCATGCACGCGAGTCTGGCATTCACCACTGACAGTCCGTCCTGCCTTTTCCATGGGGACTAGACACCTGGCCGACAGATTCCGTCGCGTAACCAAAAGGCAACAACGGAATCACTTGTTGGAGTCCCTTTGCTCTGTCAGGATCAGCACTCAATTCGAGCTGGAGCTACGCCGGCCCTCGCGGTAACGGGGAGGGCGGCGGAGGAGAGCGACATGCACAATCGGGGCCATCGCTTCCAGGCGCAGGACCGCTTCGCGGACGGCGCGCAGTACATCGCGGGCCGGCTGACCCAGGGCACCTCCGGCCGCACGTACGCGGTCGTCGACCCGGCCACCGGCGACGCCGTCTACACGTACGAGCTGGCCGGGACGGACGATGTCGACCGTGCCGTCGCCGCCGCCCGCGACGCGTTCCCCGGCTGGTCCGGCGCCACCCCCGGCGAACGTTCCGACGCGCTGCACCGCTTCGCCGCCGTGCTCGCGGACCGCGCGGAGGAATTCGCCCGCGCGGAGTCGCTGCAGTGCGGCAAACCGCTCAAGCTCACGCGGGAGTTCGACATCCCGGGGACGATCGACAACACCGCCTTCTTCGCCGGTGCCGCCCGGCACCTCCAGGGTCAGTCCGCGGGCGAGTACTCCGGCGACCACACCTCGTACGTACGCCGTGAACCCATCGGCGTCGTCGGCTCCATCGCGCCCTGGAACTACCCCCTCCAGATGGCCGCCTGGAAGATCCTGCCGGCGATCGCGGCGGGCAACACGATCGTGCTGAAGCCCGCCGAGCTCACCCCGCTGACCTCGCTCCTCTTCGCCGAGGCGGCCACCGAGGCGGGGATCCCGGACGGGGTCGTCAACATCGTCACGGGAGCGGGCAAGGACGCGGGGGAGCACCTCGTCGGTCATCCCGACGTCGCGATGACCTCCTTCACCGGTTCCACCGCAGTCGGCAAGCGGGTCGCGGAGATCGCCACGTCCACCGTCAAGCGGCTCCACCTGGAGCTGGGCGGCAAGGCACCCTTCGTGGTCTTCGACGACGCCGACCTGGACGCGGCCGTCCACGGCGCGGTGGCCGGCTCGCTCATCAACACCGGGCAGGACTGCACGGCCGCCACGCGCGCGTATGTGCAAAGGCCCCTCTACGAAGAGTTCGTTCACCGAACGGCCGCCCTCATGGAGAGCGTCCGGCTCGGCGATCCGTTCGCGCCCGGCACCGACCTCGGCCCGCTGATCTCGCACGCCCAGCGCGACCGAGTGGCCGGATTCGTCGACCGGGCGCGTGCCTACGCGCGCGTGGTCACCGGCGGCGACATCCCCGAGGAGCTCAAGGACGGCGCGTACTACCGGCCCACGCTCATCGCCGACGCCGCCCAGGACAGCGAGATCGTGCAGTCCGAGATCTTCGGCCCGGTCCTGGTCGTGCTCCCCTTCGACAGCGACGACGAAGGAATCCGGCTCGCCAACGACACCCCGTACGGTCTTGCCGCCTCCGCGTGGAGCCGGGACGTGTACCGGGCAGGCCGTGCGACCCGCGAGATCAAGGCGGGTTGTGTCTGGATCAACGACCACATTCCGATCATCAGCGAGATGCCGCACGGCGGCTATCGGGCATCCGGCTTCGGCAAAGACATGTCGGCGTACTCGTTCGAGGAGTACACCCAGATCAAGCACGTCATGTTCGACAACACCGCGGTGGTCAGGAAGGCCTGGCACCGCACGATCTTCGGGGACCGGCCGTAACGGGATTCCCGTTACCGCCGAGTGGCAGACCAGGCCGCGACCACGGCCGCGACCCTTCCGAAAGGGCACCACGAGCATGGAGCAGTACGAGCCCGAACGCCTGGCCCCGGCCCAACTGGCCGCTCTTCGGCGCAGCTTCGCCGGCGGCAGGGCCGCCCTCACCCGCCGTTCGCTGCTGCGCGCCTCCGCGGGCGGTGCCCTCGCCGTCGGCGGGCTCGCGGCACTGAGCGGCTGCGGAATTCCCGCGGCGGGCAAGTCCCAGGGCGGCGTCTTGGCCGAGGACCACTCGGCCAAGGAGAAGACGATCAACTTCTCCAACTGGACCGAGTACATGGACGTCGACGACAGCGAGAAGCACCACCCGACGCTCGACGCGTTCGCCGAGCGCACCGGAATCAGCGTCAAGTACACCGAGGACATCAACGACAACGTCGAGTTCTTCGGCAAGATCAAGCCGCAGCTCGCGGCGGGCCAGGACACCGGGCGCGACCTCATCGTCGTCACCGACTGGCTGGCCGCCCGGCTGATCCGCTTCGGGTGGGTCCAGAAACTGGACGCCTCCAACCTCCCGCATGCGTACGCGAACCTGTCGGACCAGTTCCGCAGCCCCGACTGGGACCCGGGCCGCGCCTACTCGTACCCCTGGACCGGCATCTCCACCGTCATCGCCTACAACAAGAAGGCGCTCGACGGCGTGGAGGTCAAGTCGGTCTCCGACCTGCTCGACAACCCCAAGCTCAAGGGGCGCGTCGGCTTCCTCTCCGAGATGCGCGACAGCGTCGGCATGACGCTGCTCGACCTGGGCAAGGACCCGGCGAAGTTCACCGACGACGACTTCGACGCGGCGATCGCCCGGCTCCAGAAGGCCGTGGACAAGGGCCAGATCCGCCGCTTCACCGGCAACGACTACACGTCCGACATCACCAGCGGCGACTTCGCGGCCTGCATAGCCTGGGCCGGCGACGTCGTGCAGCTCAAGGCGGACAGCCCCGACGTCGACTTCCTCATCCCGGACAGCGGCTATCTGACGTCCACGGACAACCTGCTGATCCCCAACAAGGCGCGCCACAAGACGAACGCCGAGCGGCTCATGGACTACTACTACGAGCCCGAGCCGGCCGCCGAACTCGCCGCCTACATCAACTACGTCTGTCCGGTCGACGGAGTGCAGCCCTATCTCGCGAAGATCGACGAGGACGCGGCGAACAACCCGCTGATCATTCCTGACCAGGCCATGGCCGCGAAGTCGCACGCCTTCCGCTCACTGAGCTCGAAGGAAGAGACGGCCTACGAAGAGAAGTTCGCGAAGCTCACAGGGGCGTAACGCCTCCGGCGGGTGCGGTTCGGGTGGCCTGGGCCGCCCGGGCGGTCACCCGGCACCGCGGGCACCGAGCGCGGGCTCCGCGCGCCGCGTCCCCGACCGGCGCAGCGAGCGATCGCCACCCGCCCCGGATCCCCTACGACCCCGACACTCAGGGACCACACCATGACGACAGACCATGGCGGCGACGTCCGCCTCTCCGGGATCAGCAAGACGTACGGCTCCTTCACGGCCGTCCACCCGCTCGATCTGACCGTGCCCGAGGGATCGTTCTTCGCGCTCCTGGGAGCGTCCGGCTGCGGCAAGACGACCACCCTGCGGATGATCGCCGGACTGGAGGAACCTTCCTCCGGCACCGTCTCGCTCGGCGAGCAGGACGTGACGAACCTGCCGCCCTACAAGCGGCCGGTCAACACCGTCTTCCAGTCCTATGCGCTCTTCCCGCACCTCGACATCTTCGAGAACGTCGCCTTCGGCCTGCGCCGACGCGGCATCAAGTCGGTGAAGAAGCAGGTCGAGGACATGCTCGACCTCGTACAGCTCGGCGAGCAGGCCCGCAAGAAGCCGCACCAGCTGTCCGGCGGCCAGCAGCAGCGCGTCGCCGTGGCCCGCGCGCTGATCAACCACCCCAGGGTGCTGCTCCTCGACGAGCCGCTCGGTGCCCTCGACCTCAAACTGCGTCGCCAGATGCAGCTGGAGCTCAAGCGCATCCAGACCGAGGTGGGCATCACCTTCGTCCATGTCACGCACGACCAGGAGGAGGCCATGACCATGGCCGACACGGTCGCCGTGATGAACGCGGGCCGCGTCGAGCAGCTCGGCGCCCCCGCCGACCTGTACGAGAACCCGCAGACCACGTTCGTCGCCAACTTCCTCGGCACCTCCAACCTCATCGAGGCCGCCGTCGACGGCAAGAGCGGCGACGACATCGTGCTGGCGGCCGGCGGCGGCAAGCTCGTACTGCCGCAGGCGCGATGTTCGGCGCCCACGACGGCCGGCGGCAAGGTCCTGGTCGGCGTCCGTCCCGAGAAGATCTCGCTCACGCACGTCGACGACGCGGGCGAGATACCGGAAGGCCGCAACCGGATCACCGGCAGGATCGCCGACTCCAGCTTCATCGGCGTCTCCACGCAGTACGTCATCGACAGCGCCGTCTGCCCCGACTTCGAGGTCTACGCCCAGAACATCGACCGCGACGCCCGGCTCACCCCCGGCGCCGAGGTCGTCCTGCACTGGAGCCCGGCGCACACCTTCGGGCTCGATGCCGCGCAGTCCCTGCTTGCTGGGACGACGGGCTCTGCGGGCGTCGAGACGGTGGAGCCAGAAGAGGGGGTGGCCGCCTGATGGCCGCCGTCACCGAGGCGCCGCCCCTCGCGCCGGTGCCCACCGAGAAGCCGCCCCGCAAGCGCGGCCGTCTCGTCCCGTACTGGCTGCTCCTGCCCGGCATCCTCTGGCTGCTGGTCTTCTTCGCGCTGCCGATGATCTACCAGGCCTCCACGTCCGTACAGACGGGCTCCCTGGAGGAGGGCTTCAAGGTCACCTGGCACTTCCAGACGTACTGGGACGCGCTGGTCGACTACTGGCCGCAGTTCCTGCGGTCCGTGCTCTACGCGGGTTCGGCGACGATCCTGTGCCTGCTGCTCGGCTACCCCCTCGCCTATCTGATCGCCTTCCGCGCGGGCCGCTGGCGCAATGTGGTGCTGATCCTGGTCATCGCGCCGTTCTTCACCAGCTTCCTGATCCGCACGCTCGCCTGGAAGACGATCCTCGCGGACGGCGGCCCGGTCGTCGGCGCCCTCAACACGCTGCACGTCCTGGACGTCACCAGCTGGCTCGGCTTCACGTCGGGCGACCGCGTCCTGGCCACCCCGCTCGCGGTGGTCTGCGGTCTGACGTACAACTTCCTGCCGTTCATGATCCTGCCGCTCTACACCTCGCTGGAGCGCATCGACGGACGACTGCACGAGGCGGCGGGCGACCTGTACGCGAAGTCCTTCACCACCTTCCGCAAGGTCACCTTCCCGCTGTCGATGCCCGGCGTCGTCTCCGGCACGCTGCTGACCTTCATCCCGGCCAGCGGCGACTACGTGAACGCCGACCTTCTCGGCTCCACGGACACCCGGATGGTCGGCAACGTCATCCAGACGCAATTCCTGCGCATTCTCGACTACCCGACGGCCGCGGCGCTTTCGTTCATCCTCATGGCCGCGATCCTCATCATGGTCACGCTCTACATTCGCAAGTCCGGGACGGAGGATCTGGTTTAAATGGCCTTCGTACGCTGGTTCAAGCGGAATCTCGTCGTCATCGCGGGACTGCTGACGCTCGGATATCTATTGCTGCCCAACGTGATCGTCACGGTGTTCTCCTTCAACAAACCGAAGGGACGCTTCAATTACGAGTGGCAGCATTTCTCCACGGATGCCTGGAGCGATCCGTGCGGGGTCGCGGACATGTGCGGCTCGCTCTCGATCAGCCTGCAGATCGCGCTGTGGGCGACCGTCGGGGCCACCGTCCTCGGCACGATGATCGCGTTCGCGCTGGTCCGCTACCGCTTCCGGGCGCGTGGCGCGGTGAACTCGCTGATCTTCCTGCCGATGGCGATGCCCGAGGTCGTGATGGCCGCCTCGCTGCTCACGCTCTTCCTCAACATGGGTGCGCAGCTCGGCTTCTGGACGATCCTGATCGCCCACATCATGTTCTGCCTCAGCTTCGTCGTCACCGCCGTCAAGGCACGCGTGATGTCGATGGACCCGCGCCTGGAGCAGGCCGCGCAGGACCTCTACGCCGGCCCCGTGCAGACCTTCCTCCGCGTCACCCTGCCCATCGCGGCCCCCGGAATCGCGGCGGGCGCGCTGCTCGCCTTCGCGCTCTCCTTCGACGATTTCATCATCACCAATTTCAACGCGGGTTCCACCGTCACCTTCCCCATGTTCGTCTGGGGCTCGGCACAGCGCGGGACACCCGTTCAGATCAATGTCATCGGTACGGCCATGTTCCTCATCGCCGTACTGTTCGTCCTGGCCGGAATGGTCATCGGCAACCGCCGCAACAAGCAAAAGGCATAAACGCTCAGAAGCCGTAGGGAGTTGAAATCATGGCCCCAAGCGCCATGACCCGTGGGAATCATCGCAATCATTGGACGAAGTCTCTTTCCGACGCCCAGCCGGTGTCCTACTGGCTGGACGACCCCGGCAAGCCCCACCCCGAGCCCGCCCTCACCGGCGCCGAGACCTGCGACCTGCTCGTCGTCGGCGGCGGCTACAGCGGACTGTGGACCGCGCTGATCGCCAAGGAGCGCGACCCGCGGCGCGAGGTGGTGCTCCTGGAGGGCCGCGAGGCGGGCTGGGCCGCCTCCGGCCGTAACGGCGGCTTCTGCGCCGCGTCGTTGACCCACGGACTGGCCAACGGCCTCGCCCGCTGGCCGGACGAGATCAAGAAGCTGGAGGAGCTGGGCGCCCGCAACCTCGACGCGATCGAGGCGGCCGTCGCCCGCTACTCCGTCGACTGCGACTTCGAGCGCACAGGCGAGATCGACGTCGCCACCGAGCCGCACCAGGCGGCCGAACTGCGCGAGTGGCACGAGGAGCTGGAGGGCGCGGGCCTCGCCGGCGGCACGGAATTCCTGGACGCCGACGCGGTGCGCGAACAGGTCGACTCCCCGACCTTCCTCGCAGGCCTGCACGACCGCCGCGGTGTCGCCATGCTCCACCCCGCGAAGCTCGCCTGGGGCCTCAAGCGCGCCTGCCTCCGGCTCGGGGTACGGGTGTACGAGCACACGCCCGCGCTTGCCCTGAAGTCGTACGGCGCCGGTATGGCCGTACGCACCCCGTACGGCTCCGTCCGCGCCCGCCGGGTCGCCCTCGCCACCAACATCTTCCCGAACCTGGTCAAGCGCGTGCGGGCGTACACCGTCCCGGTCTACGACTATGCGCTGATGACCGAGCCGCTGACCGCCGACCAGCTGGCGGCTGTCGGCTGGAAGAACCGTCAGGGCCTCGGGGACAGCGCCAACCAGTTCCACTACTTCCGGCTGTCGGCGGACAACAGGATCCTGTGGGGCGGTTACGACGCGATCTACCCGTACGGCGGGCGGGTGCGCGCCGAGTACGACGACCGCCCGGAGACCTACGCGAAGCTCGCCGGGCACTTCTTCACCTGCTTCCCGCAGCTGGAGGGCGTCCGTTTCACCCACGCGTGGGGCGGCGCGATCGACACCTGCTCGCGCTTCTCGGCCTTCTTCGGCACCGCGCACCAGGGCAGGGTCGCGTACGCGGCGGGCTACACCGGGCTCGGCGTGGGCGCGACCCGGTTCGGTGCCGACGTGATGCTCGACCTACTGGCGGGGGAGCGCACGGAGCGCACCGAGCTGGAGATGGTCCGCAAGAAGCCGCTGCCCTTCCCGCCCGAGCCCTTCGCCTGGACGGGCATCGCGCTGACCAAGTGGTCGCTGGCGCGCGCGGACGCGCACGGCGGGCGGCGCAATCTGTGGCTGAAGGCGATGGACAGGCTGGGGCTGGGCTTCGACAGCTGAGGGGCGCGTGCGCCCAGCCATGATCCACAGGCGCACGCCCAGCTCATCCACTGTGACCCGGCTCACCATCAACAAGTGGCGGAACCCGCGTAATGCCCGGCCCGGACCCCTCTCTCCCCTGTGACGCGACCAGCGTCGACACGAGGAGAAAGGGGGGTTCCGCCATGACAGGGGACCAGACGGCGGTCGAGTGGCTGGCATCCGTGGCGCCGGATCCCGAGGCCTGCCGCTGGGAATGGGAGCGCGATCCGCTGGGGGTCGCGCTGCTGCCGGCGGGCAGGGTCTGGGACGTACTCATCCTGCCGGGCGAGCTCGGCTATCCCACGCTCGACGTGCTGACCCGGGTGATCGACCAACCGGGCCCGGTGCTCGTCGACTTCGGCGACGCCCGAATGGGCTTCTTCGTGCCTCCCGGCACCGCGGCCCGGTGGCTCGGCACGGGGGTGCGCACGGCGGGCGGCGGTACGTGGATAGTGGTGCCGTATCCGGGACGGACCGGCGGCGGGGTCCGCTGGCTGATACCCCCGGACGGCTCCGGCACGCTCACCGATCCGGCGCTGCTGGAACTGGCCATGCACGAGGCAGCGGCGGGTCTGGGGGGCGAGGACCGATAACCGGGGCGGGGCCGGACCCCGGTAACGCCCGGTGACGGTCAGAGGTCTCGACCATGGAAGCGGCCTGTGCCGAACGCGGTGCGCTCCACCTTGCTGAATTCCCCCATGCCAGGAGGAAGCCGAGCCGCACCCGGCCTCGCCGTGCCCTCGTCGGCCTTGCCGTGCTCTCGTCGGCCGCCCGTGCGGCCGACGGCCCGATGACCTGGTCGGTCAGCCGCTTCGATCACCGATCCGGCTGAGCGAGAGCCGCAGCGCGAGCAGCAGCACCGCACTCAGACACCAGCTCGCCACCACGTCCAGCGGCCAGTGGTAGCCGCGGCGGACCAGACCGATCGCCACCAGGGCGTTGAGAGCGAGGCATGTGATCACCAGGGCACGGCGGGCGTACGTCCTGCGCAACCAGGGCAGCAGGAGCAGGGTCGCGGAGCCGTAGGCGATGGCGGCGGTGGCGGTGTGGCCCGAGGGATAGAAGCCGGTGCCCGGACCCATGACGGGTGGGCCGGGACGGGCGACCAGTTCTTTCAGAGGCACGATCAATGCCGGTACGACCGCCATCAGCACCGCCGCGGCGACCGACGGCAGCCACCAGCGATCCCACCCGGCCCTGCGGGCCCGCCACGCCACATATCCGAGCGCGACGGCCAGGATCGGCACCGCGACGGAGACACTGCCCAGATCGGCGAGGAGTTCGGAGCCACGACCGGGCCGGACGACGCTGTCACTGAGACGTTCATCCGCGCGGGCGAGGGGGCCGTGGGCCGCGACCTGCCAGGTGATCAGCGCGAAGAACAGGGCCGGAAGGCCGAGGAGGAAGGTCGGCCGCCCCGGAACAGGGGGGGGGAGTTCCGAGGCGGCCGTCCAGATCGGGTCGTCGCGCGCCCCGGGGGGTTTGGGGCGAGCGACTGTCCGATCGGTGAGGAGATCCGGAGCCGGAAGCTCCGGGTGTGTGCGCGAGGGCACGACCAGGGCGAAGCTGGGGAGGCCTCGACCCGGTGTCGCCCACAGTCCCCTGTGGGCGGGGTGTATCTCTCATCTGGGTAGAACCTACGGCAGAGGGTCCGGGTCCGACAGACGGAATCGCGTCCCGTCATGCACCTCGCACACGTTCTTCACACGCTCCGACTCCCGCGACCTTCCCGCCGAAACCAAGCGGAATCCGGCACGAGGAGCAGCCGGATTCCGCTGGTGGGGCGGGTGGGACGTCAGATACGGGCGAAGGCCTGCTCGATGATGTCGAGGCCCTCGTTCAGCAGATCCTCGCCGATGACCAGCGGGGGCAGGAAACGGAGGACGTTGCCGTAGGTGCCACAGGTCAGGACCAGCAGGCCCTCCTGGTGGCAGGCCTTGGCGAGCGCGCCGGCCGCCTCCGCGTTCGGCTCCTTGGTGGCGCGGTCCTTGACCAGCTCGATGGCGATCATGGCGCCACGGCCGCGGATGTCGCCGATGATGTCGAACTTCTCGGCCATCGCGCCCAGGCGGGCCTTCATGACCGCCTCGATGTTCTTCGCCTTGGCGTTGAGGTCGAGCTCCTTCATCGTCTCGATCGCGCCGAGCGCACCGGCGCAGGCCACCGGGTTGCCGCCGTAGGTGCCGCCCAGGCCGCCCGCGTGCGCGGCGTCCATGATCTCGGCGCGGCCGGTGACGGCGGCCAGCGGGAGGCCGCCCGCGATGCCCTTGGCGGTGGTGATCAGGTCCGGGACGATGCCCTCGTCCTCGCACGCGAACCACTGGCCGGTGCGGCAGAAGCCCGACTGGATCTCGTCGGCGACGAAGACGATGCCGTTGTCGGACGCGAACTTGCTGATGGCCGGAAGGAAACCCTTCGCGGGCTCGATGAAGCCGCCCTCGCCGAGCACCGGCTCGATGATGATCGCGGCGACGTTGTCGGCGCCGATCTGCTTGTTGATCATGTCGATGGCCTGGGCGGACGCCTCGGCACCGGCGTTCTCGGGGCCGGTCAGCCACCGGTAGCCGTACGCCACCGGCACGCGGTAGACCTCGGGCGCGAACGGGCCGAAGCCGTGCTTGTACGGCATGTTCTTCGCGGTCAGCGCCATCGTGAGGTTCGTCCGGCCGTGGTAGCCGTGGTCGAAGACGACGACGGCCTGGCGCTTGGTGTACGCGCGGGCGATCTTGACGGCGTTCTCGACGGCCTCGGCGCCCGAGTTGAACAGGGCGCTCTTCTTGGCGTGGTCGCCCGGGGTCAGCTCGGCCAGCGCCTCGGCGACGGCGACGTAACCCTCGTACGGCGTGACCATGAAACAGGTGTGGGTGAAGTCCTGGAGCTGGGCGGAGGCCCGGCGTACGACGGCCTCGGCGCTCGCGCCGACCGACGTCACGGCGATGCCCGAGCCGAAGTCGATCAGGCGGTTGCCGTCGACGTCCTCGATGATGGCGCCGCCGGCGCGGGTGGTGAAGACGGGGAGCACCGAGCCCACACCGGCCGCGACCGCGGCGGTGCGTCGGGCCTGCAGCTCCTGCGACTTCGGGCCGGGGATGGCGGTGACGACGCGACGCTCCTGCGGAAGTGCGGTCATGAGGGGCTCCCTGATGGTCTTGCGAACCCGGCGGTCCCCGGCGATCGGGGGCGCGCTGGGCGGGGGTGTTTTCGGACTCTTGCCTTCTTTCTTCGCAGGCTAGGGCCGAGGGTGGGGGGTGGGCATGCTCCATGTGGGCGTTGTCGAAGGATTCGCTTGTCCGCGGTGGATATAGAGAGCCGAGAGTGACGGTTCTCCCGTTCGTTGCGTACCCGGCCGGGTAAACGGTGAACTCGCCCCGCAGGGGCACTAGATTGACTCGCGGACGAAGCACGGAGCGGCTGGTCAGGGGGCAGGGCGATGGACAGCGACGGGACGCAGGACGCGCAGGGCACGCATGCCCGTCCGGTGCCGCGCCCGGCGGGGCCGCCGGACGTACCGGCGATGCCACCCCGGCCGACACGGGCGCCGGGCACTGCGCCGTTGCCGGACGGGTCCGCCTTCCTGGCCTGGGTGCGGGCGCCCCGGCCGGAGGCGGCGCCGGGGGTGTGGCGCTTCGGGTACCGGCCCCGCCCGGCGGAGGAGCCGGAGCAGATCCCGACCCGGCAGCTGCTGAGCGGAGCGGTGATCGCCTTCCTGGTGGGGTGGCTGATCTGGTCGCTGCTCTGGAACGGGTACCTGGGCGGCTGGTGGGTCCTGCCGCTCGAACTGTTCACCCCCGACTCCTGGCGCCACAGCAACGACCGCATCGGCAACGCGTTCCTCTGGTACGGCTATTACACGCTGATCGCCCTCGTCATCATGATCGGCGTCGGCCGGCTGGGCCGTTGGAGTGAGGTCTGGCGGCGCTACGGGCTGCCCGCGTGGCGCCGCGCCGCCCCCGTGCACGAGCGCCCGCCCACGCCCGAGGAAGACCCCGCCCGGTGGAACCAGCTGCGCGCCGCCGGAGCCACCGACGCCGCCGACCGGCTCGCCGCCGAGGCCCACGCCGGGCTCATGCGCGATGTCGACCACGCCCGGATCACGCGCGCCTGGCAGGGCGTACGCAGTGGACGGCACAGTCTCGCCACGTTCACCGGGGCCGTACTCAAGGACGGCGCCGCCGCCTGCCTGCACCCCTCCGGGGAGCGCGACCTGCCCGGGCGGCTCGCCCGTCATGACTTGGTGACGGGTCAGGTACGGCTGGGCACGACCGCCGACGACCCGCGCAACCCGTACGCCTATCGCGGCACCGGACTGGCCCTCGCACCCGAACTGCTGGGGACCTCGCTGCTCGCCATCGGCCCGGCCGGGTCCGGCAAGACCGCCGGTGTCGTCTGGCCGCTCGCCGAGTCGCTGTGCCTGCACGCGCTCGCCGGACGGGCCGCCGTGGTCGTGGTCGGCGCCGCGGGCGCGGGGCTCGGACCCGTCGACGCCTACGACGTCGTCGTACGGATCGGGAACCCCGAGTCCGTGTACGACCTCGACCTGTACGGCGGGACCACCGACCCCGACGAGGCCGCGGCAGTGCTCGCCGAGGCACTCGTCGGAGATCTCGCCGACCCGCACCCCGGCGGCGACAGCCGTCGCTCGACGACGGTGCTCGCCCAGTTGCTCGGCCCGTTCCGTGCCGTCCACGGGCGCTTCCCCTCCGTGCCCGAACTGCGACAGCTCCTCGATGGTTCTCCTGGATCACTCGGGGCGCTGCGCAAGGCCCTGGAGGACAGCGGACAGGAGTCGCTGCTGCGAGAACTCGACGCGCGGGAGCGGCAGATGGGGCACCCCGGGGATGTGGGCGGTGTGCTCGCGGACCGTGTCGCGCTGCTCGACCGGCCCGCCTTCGCCGGGTTTTTCGAAAGCACAGCCTTCGACACGTCCGGCCGGTCGCGGCCCTTCTCGCTGCGTGCGCTGGACCATCCGGTGCGGGTACGGATCGATCTGCCCGCGCGGGGGCACGCCGATGCCTCGCGGATCCTGGCGCGGCTGGTGCTCGCGCAGTTCACGGCGAGTGTCGCGGTGCGGGAGGACCGTTCACTGTTCGCCTGCCTCGTGCTGGACGACGCGACCGGCGTGGTCACGCCCGAGGCCGTACGGGGGATCCAGCGGCTGCGGTCGGGCAACGCCGGGGCCGTACTGACGCTGCGCACCCTCGACGACGCGCCGCGGCCGCTGCGCGGCCCGCTGCTGGGCGCCATCGGCTGCCGCATGGCGCTGTCCGGGCTCACCCCCTGGGACGGACAGGACTTCGCCGAGGTGTGGGGCAAGGAGTGGATCGAGGCGCGGGACGTCACCGACCGGCAGATCATCGCCGAGACCCCGGCCGGCAAGGCGGTGCACATGCTGCGGCGGGTGATCACCGGGAACGCGCCCACCGCGCGGGCCGTCACCGTGCGGCAGGTCGAGCGGGAGCGGTGGTCCGCGTCCGAGCTGGCGCACGCGGTGCCGCCCGGGCACGCGGTGCTGTCGCTCACCAGTGTGCGGGGCGAGCACGCGCCGCCGTTGCTGGTGGATCTACGGGGCTGACCAGGACCTCTGGACATAAGGTCACCGGCTGACCATACGGTGAGGCAGAATCGACATAGGTCGTTCATACGTTGCGGCCAAAAGATCACCCCGCCCGCGACCGTCGAAGATCCTGTGAAGACCTGAAGGCCCCATGCCCCCCACGCTCGCCTCGCTCATCCATCACTCCGCGCTCAAGCTGACCGTGCGGGCGGGCGAGGACCGTCTGGACGTGCCCGTTCGCTGGGCCCACGCCAGCGAGCTCGCCGACCCCGTGCCGTACATGGAGGGCGGGGAACTGCTGCTGATCACCGCGCTCAAGCTGGACGCGGAGGATCCGGACGTCATGCGGCGCTATGTGAAACGGCTGGTGGGAGCGGGCGTGGTCGGGCTCGGGTTCGCCGTCGGGGTCAACTACGAGGAGATCCCCAAGGCCCTCGTCGACGCCGCGGAAGAGGAGGGGCTGCCGCTGCTCGAGGTCCCTCGGCGCACGCCCTTCCTGGCCATCAGCAAGGCGGTGTCGGCCGCGATCGCCGCCGATCAGTACCGGGCGGTCACCGCGGGGTTCGCCGCGCAGCGCGAGCTGACCAAGCAGGCGCTGAGCGCCGGGCCCGAGGGGCTGATCGCCGCGCTCGCCGGGCAGGTCGACGGGTGGGCCGCGTTGTACGACGCGTCCGGCGCCGTCGTCGCCACCGCGCCCGAGTGGGCAGGGCGGCGGGCCGCCCGGCTCACTTCGGACGTGGAGCGGCTGCGGGAGCGGCCCGCGCCCGCGAGTTCGGTGGTGGGCGGTGAGGATCGCGTCGAGTTGCACTCCGTCGGGACCGGGCGGCGGCCCCGTGCCGCGCTCGCCGTAGGCACGGCCGCGGCGCTGGGCACCGCCGAGCGGTACGCCGTGCACTCGGCGATCGCGCTGCTGACGCTGACCACGGAGCGGTCGCGGTCACTGCATGCCGCCGAGCAGCGGATCGGGGCGGCGGTGCTGCGCATGCTGCTCGCGGGGCAGCCCGAGCACGCCCGGACCGTTGCCGGGGACCTGTACGGGGAGCTGCTCGACGCGCCCTTCCGGCTGATCCTCGCCGAGTCGGCGTCCGCGTCGGCCGCGCGGGCGCATGCCGACGGGCACGCGCGCGTGGCCGACGCGAAGCCGTCGAAGGCCCCCGTCGCGGTGCCGGACACGAACGGTGACCCGCTCGGAGGGCTCGCCGAGATCGTGGAGTCCGCCGCCGCCCGCTCCGGGGAGTCCGTGCTCGTCGTGCCCGACGGGGAGCGGCTGGTCGTGCTCGCCGTGGACGGGGGTGCGGCGGTGGCCGCGTGCGGAGAGCACGCCGTCGCTCTGGACGCCGCGCGGACCGTGGCGCGGGAGCAGCCGGTGGGCGACGAGGACGAGTTGGTGGTGGGGCTGTCGGCTCCGGCCGGTCCGATCGCGGCCGCCGCCGCGTACAAGCAGGCCGAGCAGGCGCTGTCCGTCGCCCGGCGACGGGGGCGGTCGCTGGTCGAGCACGAGGAGCTCGCTGCGGGGTCGGTGCTGCCGCTGCTCGCGGATGATGCGGTGCGGGCGTTCGCGGACGGGTTGCTGCGGGCGTTGTACGAGCATGACGCGACCGGGCGGGGGGATCTGGTGGCCTCGTTGCGGGCCTGGTTGTCCCGGCACGGTCAGTGGGACGCGGCGGCGGCGGATCTGGGTGTGCACCGGCACACGCTGCGGTATCGGATGCGGCGGGTGGAGGAGATCCTCGGGCGGTCGCTGGATGATCCGGATGTGCGGATGGAGCTGTGGCTGGCGCTGAAGACGACGGCTGCGGTGGGGGAGTAAGGGGTGGGGTTTTCGCCCCCGCCGCCCCTACCCGTCCCATCCGTACCTGGGGGCTGCCGCCCCCAGACCCCCGCTTCGGCCTGGACGGCCTCGTCCTCAAACGCCGAACGGGCTGGAAGATTGCGGCCCGGCGCTGAAAACCTTCAAGCGCCGCCCGGCACCATCCAGCCCGTCCGGCGTTTGAGGACGAGCCCTTCGGGCGAAGGCGGGGGTTTGGGGGCGGCAGCCCCCAAGGATGGGACGGGTAGGGGCGGCGGGGGCGAGAACCCTGCGGTCCGCGGCACCGCGCGACCGTGCCAAAGCGGCGTACCCGGCGCCCTGACTCCTACGCGCAGGACAAACGACCTCCCGCCGCCCCGGCCCTACCGTGGACCACGGACCATGAAAGCCAAGGACACACCAACCTCGGAAGGGCCGGGACTCACATGACTTCCACCCACGCCTTCTGGCTCGCCGGCCGCCAGGCCACCGGTGAGACCACCTTCGATGTCACCTCGCCGTGGGACGGACGGGTCGTCGGACAGGTCAGCGTGCCCACCGAGGCACAGGTCGAGGAGGCGGTGGCCGCCGCGTACGCCGTACGCGACGAGTTCGCCGCCACCCCCGCCCACGTACGCGCCGCCGCCCTCGACCACGTGTACCGACGCCTCGTCGAGCGCACCGAGGAGATCGCGCAGCTCATCTCCGCCGAGAACGGCAAGCCGATCAAGTGGGCCCGCGGCGAGGTGGGCCGCGCGATGTCGGTGTTCCGGTTCGCGGCGGAGGAGGCGCGGAGGTTCAACGGGGGCGAGGCGCAGCGACTCGACACCGACCTCGGCGGTCAGGGCCGGCTCGCGCTGACCCGCCGCTTCCCGAAGGGCGTCGTGCTGGGCATCGCCCCCTTCAACTTCCCGCTCAACCTGTGCGCCCACAAGATCGCCCCGGCCATCGCCGCCGGCGCGCCGATCATCCTCAAGCCGGCGCCCGCGACCCCGCTGTCGGCCCTGATCATCGGTGAGCTGCTCGCCGAGACGGACCTGCCCGTCGGCTCCTGGTCCATCCTCCCGGTCTCCAACGACCGTATGCCCGCCCTCGTCCAGGACGAGCGGCTGCCCGTCATCTCGTTCACCGGGTCCGAGAAGGTCGGTTACGCGATCATGGACTCGGTGCCCCGCAAGCACTGCACCCTGGAGCTGGGCGGCAACGGGGCCGCTGTCGTCCTCGGCGACTACGCGAGCGACGCCGACCTGGACTGGGCTGCCACCCGCATCGCCACCTTCTCCAACTACCAGGGCGGGCAGTCCTGCATCTCCGTGCAGCGGGTGATCGCGGATGCCTCCGTCTACGACCGGCTGCTGCCGCGCATCGTCGCCGCCGTCGAGGCCCAGGTCAGCGGTGACCCCGCCGACGAGACGACGGACGTCGGCCCGCTGGTCAGCGAGGACGCCGCCCGGCGCGTCGAGTCGTGGGTCGAGGAGGCCGTGAACTTGGGCGCCACGCTGCTCACGGGTGGCAAGCGCGACGGTGCCGCGTACGCACCGACCGTGCTCGCCGACGTACCGGCCGAGGCGACGATTGCCTGCGAGGAGGTCTTCGGGCCGGTTCTCACCGTGCGGAAGGTGGAGGGGGAGGCCGAGGCCTTCGCCGCCGTCAACGACTCCAAGTACGGGCTGCAGGCCGGTGTGTTCACGCACGACCTGCAGGCCGCCTTCCGCGCGCACCGTGCGCTGGAGGTCGGTGGTGTGGTGATCGGCGACGCGCCGTCCTACCGCGCCGACCAGATGCCGTACGGCGGTGTGAAGCAGTCCGGTGTCGGGCGCGAGGGCGTGAAGTTCGCGATGGACGACTACACGTACGAGCGGGTGCTGGTGCTGTCGGGGCTCGCGCTCTGAGCAGGCGGTGCCGCGCCAGACGTAGCTGACGAAAAATCGTTCTCATATAGGTCTGAGTGCATGCCGGGTTCCCCCGGCATGCAGGGGCCCGGCACCGATGCCTTCCGGTGCCGGGCCCCTGTCGGTCGACCTGTCCGGACCCTCAACCGGAGAAGTCGACCCGCGCGAGCCGCAGTGGGCCGCGCAGTTCGAGGTGTACGTCATGGACATCCGCGGCGACGAGCGGGGCGCTGACGGTCGTGTAGGCGTACGGGCCCTTTGTCGGGCTCAGGGGCAGGGTCGCGAGCGACGGACCGCCGTCCAGGGACACCTCGACGATTCCCTCACCCGACGCCTCGATGGTGATGTGCGTGACGCCGCTCGCGAAGTCGCAGTCGCGGTAGAGGAGTTCGCCCACCGGTTCGCCCGCCGCGCCGGCCGTCGGTGTCACCGCGTCGCCCGCCGACTTCGTCCGGTCGACGATCTCGGTGTTGTGCTGCTCGTCGAAGTCGGCCGCGTTCAGGCCCAGTTCGCGGACGGGGCGGGGCGTGGCGGGCTCGCCGTCGATGTCGATCGTGGTGCGCAGGCGGATGTCCTCGCTCGAGGCGCCCACGAGGAGTTCGTACGCGCCCGGCTCTACGCGGGGACGGCCGTGCGCCACGTCCCAGAACTCCAGGGTGGTGAGGGGGAGTTCGAAGGTCACGTGCGTCGAGGCGCCCGGGGTGAGAGGGAAGCGGCGGTGTGCCGCCAGTTCGCGGCGGGGGCGCGGCACCGACGGGTGCACGGCCCGCGTGTAGAGCTGGACCACCTCGTCGGCGGGGGCCTCGCCCGTGTTGGTGACGGTGAAGGAGACCTTCAACCCGGCGTCCGACGCGGTGACTTCGAGATCCTCGTACGCGAAGGACGTGTAGGACAGGCCGTGTCCGAACGGGAACAGGGGCGTGCCCTCGAAGTACAGATACGTCTGGCGGCTGCCGATCACGTCGTAGTCGAGGAGGCCGGGCAGGTCCGCGTCGGAGGCGTACCAGGTCTGCGGGAGGCGGCCCGCGGGGGAGACGTCGCCGGCCAGGACGCGGGCCAGGGCGGTGCCTGCCGCCTGGCCGCCGTGAGCGGTCCAGAGGGCGGCCGGGAGGTCGGCGGGGTCCACCGCGTAGGGGTACGCGGAGACCAGGGCCAGGGCGGTCCGCGGGTTCGCGGCACGCGCCGCGCGGAGCAGGCGCTCCTGGTGGGCGGGGAGCCGGAGGGTGGTGCGGTCCTCCGTCTCGCGGCCGTTGATGTGCGGGTCGTTGCCCGCGACGACCAGGACCACATCGGCGGCGGCTGCCGCGCGGGCCACCGCGTCCTCACCGCGCTCGGTGAACTCGAGCGCGAAAATCTCCGGGGCCTCGTCGGCAACCTTTACGCCGTCGGCGGCAACAGAGATGTGCCTGCCCGTCCCTACGTGCCTCAGGAGGTGGCCGCTCTCATGGGAATCGGTTGGTTCGAGGCGGAATGTCTCCTGGACCACCCAGCCGCCCGGCTGATCGGCGGACGCGCGGACGTAGCCGTCGTCGGCGACCGAGAGATACCGGCCGTCGGGCGCGCGCAGGGTCAGGATGCCCTCGCCCCAGTCGATCAGCGCGAACTCGGTGCCGGTGGCGTCCGCGGTGAGGGGCGGGAGATCCGTGCGGCCCGCGAGCAGCGCCGGGTCCAGGGCGCCCTCGGCGCCGCGCACCTCGTCGGACGCGTCGTCCGCGGCGGGGACGGACAGGTAAGTGCCGGACGACGTCCGCAGACGTACCCGGTCCACGCCCTCGGCGAAGTCGACGTACTCGGCGCCGAAACGCTCGTACAGGCCCTCCAGTGGTGTGGACCGGTGGATGAGGGTGCCGCTGTACCAGTCGAGCTTGCACTCGTCGGCGAGCAGGCCGACGACGGCGATCCGCGCGGCCTCGGAGAGCGGCAGCAGGCCGTCGTTCTTGAGGAGGACGATCGCCTGCTCGGCCGTCTCGCGCGCGAGGGCGCGGTGGGCCGGTGTGTCGAAGTCCTTCGCTTCGGCGTACGGGTCCGACTGCGCGTCGAACTCGCCCAGTCGGAAGCGGATCGCGAGCTGACGCCGGACCGCCGCGTCGATGTCGGCCTCGCTCAGCAGACCCTGGTCGAGGGCGCCCCGGACGCGTTCGACGATTTTCGAGCTGTCCGTGCCGTGGTCGGTGAAGCTGTCCACCCCGGCGAGGATCGCGGCGGCGGTCGCCTCCTCGTGGGTGTCGAAGTAGTGCTCGGAGTCGACCAGGTTGGAGGGCGCGCCCGCGTCCGAGCAGACCAGGAGTTCCTGGTCGGTCCAGGTGCGAAGGTGCTCGCGGAGATACGGCGACACGTGGTTGGGACGGCCGTTGACCAGGTTGTAGGCGGGCATCACCCCGGCCACCGCGCCCGCCTGGACACTCTCACGGAAGGCGCGCAGGTCGTACTCGTGCAGGACGCGCGGACGTACGGAGGAGGAGGTGGTGTCGCGGTCCGTCTCGTTGTTGTGGGCGAGCCAGTGCTTGAGGACGGGGGCGGTGCGCCAGTAGTCGGGGTGGTCGCCGCGCAGACCTCGGGTGTACGCCGTCGCGATCGCCGAGGTCAGCTTCGGGTCCTCCGCGTAGCCCTCCTCGTTACGGCCCCACAGGGGGTGGCGCAGCAGATTCACCGTGGGGGACCAGACGTTGAGGCCCACGCGGTCGTCGCGGGCGCGCATGGCGCGGGTCTCGGTCGAGACCGCTTCGCCGACGCGGCGTACGAGGTCGTCGTTCCAGGTCGCGCCCAGGCCCACGGCCTGGGGGAAGACCGTCGCCGGGCCCATCCAGGCCACGCCGTGCAGCGCTTCCTGCCCGGTGCGGAACGCGGCCACCCCGAGCCGCTCCACGGCGGGTGCGAACTGGTGCAGGAACGCGATGCGCTCGTCGAGCGTGAGCCGCGCCAGCAGGTCGTCGATGCGCTTCGCGAACGGCAGCTGCTGATCGCGGAAAGGCGGCGTAGGCGGCGTTTGTGCGGTCACGTGGTGATCCCTTTGCGGTGGAGCGACGGGGTGCTTTCGAAGCGCTTCGATGCTCAGTCGCCCGAGGGGTGGGTGTCAAGACACCCAGACGCAACAACTCCGTTTCCTCACCGGCATTTCAAGCGCCCGATAAGGGTTGTCCAGTCCTCTACACCTCCGAGGAATCTTGGAATCGGCTCTTGTGCACCCCCAGGTGTTCACTTAACCTCGCAGCAACATCGAAGCGCTTCGACTAGTGGGACTGCCCTCTCGGGGGCCGCAGTCCACCGAGGTCCGCTTCAGCTCAGCCAGTTCCACTCAAGACACCGCAGCCGACGGCCGTACCGCCGGGTGTCCTGGTGCGCCATGAAGGGTTGACGCAATGACGCCGAACTCCGCCACCTCCGCTCCCAGCCGGAGAAGCTTCCTCGCCTCCACGGCGGTCGCCGCCGCAGCGGTCGCCGGCGGGATGCCGCTGCTCGCCGCCTGCGGTGGTTCGGACGGCGGCTCGCGCGAGGGCACCACGTCGGGCAAGGACGCGAAGAAGATCCTGCCGGCCCATGTGGCGAGCAACGTGGTGACGCCGGACATCCCGTCCAAGAACGGTTCGTCGATGGGCTTCACCGTCAAACTGGAGGTCGCCACCCTCAAGACCTCGGTCGCGAAGAAGCTCGGCAATGGCGGCAAGGTCACCATCATGTCGCCCTTCTGGGGCTCCCCGCCGAAGGGCGACAACGCCTACTACACGTCGATGAACGATCTGATCGGCGTCGACGTCCAGTGGCGGAACCAGGACGGCAACACCTACGACCAGAAGCTCGGCGCGGTTCTCGCCTCCAGTGATGTCCCGGACGTGGTCGTCATCCCCGGCTGGAACATGATGGGCAAGATACCCAGCGCCATCGCCGGCAAGATGGCCGACCTCGGCCCGTACCTGTCCGGCGACAAGGTCAAGGAGTACCCGAACCTCGCGGCGATCCCCACCGACGCTTGGCAGCGCTCCATCTTCGGCGGCAAGCTGATGGGCCTGCCGATGCCCGCCCCGTCCGTCCAGACCATCGTGCCCCTCTACCGCCAGGACATCTTCGAGAAGAAGGGCTACGAGGTCCCGCGATCCGCCGACGAGTTCATGGCCCTGTGCAAGGACATCACCAACGCCCGGGCCAAGGTGTGGGCCTGCGGCGACATGAAGTGGACCGCGATGAACACCTTCGGGGTGCTCGGGGGCGGGGAGAAGCCGCTCTGGTGGAACCTGGTCGACGGCAAGCTGATCAACCGCATCGAGACCCCGGAGTACCTCGAAGCCATCGAGTGGACGCGCAAGCTGTTCGCCGCCGGAGTCGTCCACCCCGACTTCAAGCTGGGCAAGAGCCAGACCGTCGACCCGGCCCCCAAGTTCGCCGCCGGCGAGTTCCTGATCTGGGACAACAACATCGTCAACTGGTACGGCCAGCAGGCCTCCCAGGCCACCCAGAACCCGGACTTCAAGGTCTGGGGCATGGACCTTTGGGGCCACGACGGCGGCGATCCGACGCTGTACGCCCAGAACCCGGCCGGCATCTTCGCCTTCGTCAGCAAGAAGGCCTCCGAGTCCGTCATCCGCGACGTGCTGGCGGTCGCCAACGTCACCGCGGCGCCGTACGGCACCAAGGAGTGGATGATGACCAACTACGGCGTCGAGGGCACGCACTACACGATCAAGGACGGCGTCCCCGTCAAGAACGACAAGGGCAACAACGAGGTTCTCAACGCCTACGTCATGGTGGCGAGCCCGGCCGCGACCACCGCCCACCCCGACCTGCCGGACTGCACGAAGGCCATGGTCGAGTGGGAGCAGCGGATGGGCGCCTTCACCAAGAAGTCGTCCTTCTGGGGCCTGCAGATCACCGAGCCCTCCCGCTACACCAACCTCGCCAACGACTTCGAGCAGCTCGAAAACGACATCATCCGCGGCCACAAGAAGATGAGCGACATGCAGCAGGCCGTCTCCGACTGGAAGAGCAAGGGCGGCGACAGGCTGCGCGACTGGTACAAGAAGCTTCTCGACGAGAACGGCTCGGCGGCGAGCTGAGCGGGCGCTGAGGCAAGGAGAACGGTCGTGTCCCACAGCACCGTGCCTCGGAGCAGTGCCGAGGCCAGCACACCGGTGAAGACCCCGGTGGCGTCCGACGACGCCACCGATGCCCGGAAGGAACGGCGCTCGGGCAAGCTGAGCCTCCGGCTCAGGTTCAGACGCGACCGCGTCCTGATCCTCATGACGCTGCCGGCCGTCCTGCTGGTCCTGGTCTTCAGCTACCTGCCGATCGTCGGCAACGTCGTCGCCTTCCAGGACTACGACCCCTACATCAGCGACAACGGCATCATCTCCATCCTGAACAGCCCCTTCGTGGGCCTGGAGAACTTCCAGCGGATCTTCGAGGACTCGGCCTTCTGGAACGCCGTCCAGAACACGCTGGTGCTGTTCTTCGTCCAACTCGTGCTGTTCTTCCCGATCCCGATCCTGCTCGCGCTGCTCATCAACAGTGTGGTCCGGCCCCGGGTGCGGGCCGTCGCGCAGGCGGTTCTCTACCTGCCGCACTTCTTCTCGTGGGTGCTGGTCATCGCCGTCTTCCAGCAGATGTTCGGCGGCGCGGGGATGCTCTCCCAACTGCTGCGGCAGAACGGGTACGACGGCCTCGACATCATGACCAACCCGGACACCTTTGCCTTCCTCATCACCGCGCAGAGCGTGTGGAAGGACGCCGGCTGGGGGATCATCGTCTTCCTCGCAGCCCTGGCCTCGGTGCCCCCGGACCACTACGAGGCCGCCGCGATGGACGGCGCCGGACGCTGGCGCCGCATGTGGCACGTCACGCTTCCCGCCCTGCGGCCGGTGATCGCCCTCCTCCTCGTGCTGCGCGTCGGCGACGCCCTGACCGTCGGGTTCGAACAGATCCTGCTGCAACGCGACGGCGTCGGAACGAACGCGGGGGAGGTCCTCGACACCTTCGTGTGGTGGAACGGCGTGCGCAACCAGGACTTCGGCTACGCGGCCGCCGCCGGTCTCATCAAGGGCGTGGTCAGCATCGGCCTGGTCTTCGCCGCGAACAAGATCGCCCATCTCATGGGTGAGCAGGGGGTGTACAAGAAGTGACGTCCGTGATGTGGGAGCCGCGCCAGGACACCGAGCCGGTACAGGAGAAGGCGCCCCGCTGGTGGGCCGCGCCTCCGCGCCCGGCATGGGAGGAAGAGCCCTCGAAGGCCGGCCTCGCGGGCAAGGGCATCGCCCTGTCGTTCGCCTGCCTGGCGGTCCTCTTCCCGCTGTGGATCGTGATCGTCACCAGCCTCTCCTCGCGGAAGACCATCGACGAGGCGGGCGGTCTCGTGATGGTGCCCAAGGGCATCACCTTCATCGCCTACCAGGAACTGCTCAACGGCGGCCAGGTCACCCGCGCCGCGATCATCAGCATCCTCGTCACCCTGGTCGGCACGTTGTTCTCGATGGCGGTGTCCGTCCTGTGCGCCTACGGCCTGTCCCGCAGCGGATCCCTCGCCCACCGCTGGATCCTGATGACGCTGCTGGCGACCATGTTCTTCAGCGCCGGCCTCATCCCCACCTACCTGCTGGTGCAGTCCCTCGGCCTGACGGACAGCTATCTCGCGCTGATCCTGCCGAGCGCGCTGAGCGTCTTCAACATCCTGGTGCTGCGCGGCTTCTTCATGGGGATCTCGCAGGAACTCATCGACAGCGCGCGGATCGACGGGGCCGGGGACTTCCGGGTCCTCTGGCAGATCGTCATGCCGCTGTCGCGGGCGGTCCTCGCGGTGATCACGCTGTTCTACGCCGTCGGGTACTGGAGCGCCTGGTTCAACGCGTCGCTCTACCTGAACGACCAGGACATGATGCCGTTGCAGAACATCATGATCCAGCTGGTGCAGAGGCAGGAGGCACCGGTCGGGCTCAGCCAGGCCATCAGGACCGGGCAGTTGTCGGGGTTGGCCATACAGATGGCGGTCATGGTGATGGCGCTTCTTCCGGTTGCCGTGCTGTCTCCCTTCGTCCAGAAGCATTTCAAGAAGGGCATGTTGACCGGCGCGATCAAGGGCTGACGGCTCGTTCCGCCGGGTTTCGCCGAAGAACGCGGCCTGTTCTTCAACTGCGGGCTGTGGGGGCTGGTCGCGCAGTTCCCCGCGCCCCTGAAGGGGCGTTTCCCCTGACCTCTTGAACAGGCACCCCTCCCCCTCCTTCCAGAACGAGGTATGTCATGCGCACGCCCCGCCCGAGTCGGCGAGTCGTTCTCGCCGGGACCGCTGCCGCCGCCGTGCCCGCCGTGCCCGCCGTGCCCGCCGTCGCGGCCCAGGCGCGGGCCGCCGGGGGCGCCGTCGGGTCCGGCTACCGCTGGCGCAACGCCGTCATCGGCGGCACCGGCTTCGTCACCGGTGTCCTCTTCCACCCCTCCGTCCGTGGTCTCGCCTACGCCCGGACCGACATCGGCGGCGCCTATCGCTGGGACGATCGCGCCGCCCGCTGGACCCCGCTCACCGACCACCTCGGCTGGGACGACTGGAACCTCCTGGGCGTCGAGGCGCTCGCCGTCGACCCCGTGCACCCGGACCGGCTCTACCTCGCCCTCGGCACCTACGCCCAGTCGTGGGCGGGCAACGGTGCGGTCCTGCGCTCCGAGGACCGCGGCGCCACCTGGACCCGCACCGACCTGTCCGTGAAGCTCGGCGCCAACGAGGACGGGCGCGGGGCCGGGGAGCGGCTCCTCGTCGACCCGCGCGACAGCGACACCCTGTGGCTGGGGACCAGACACGACGGGCTGTTGAAGTCGACCGACCGGGGTGCCACCTGGGCAGCCGTGACCGGCTTCCCGGCGCAGCCGAACGCCTCCGGCCAAGGCGTCGTGTTCCTCCTCGCGGTCGGGCGCACCGTCTACGCCGGCTGGGGCGACGGCGACGGCACCTCGGGCACGGCGAACCTCTACCGCACGTCCGACGGCACGACCTGGGAGGCGGTCCCCGGGCAGCCGTCCGGTACCGCAGCCAAGGTCCCGCTCCGCGCCGCGTACGACAGGCATACCCGCGAGCTGTACGTGACGTACGGCGACGCGCCCGGCCCCAACGGTCAGTCCAACGGCAGCGTGCACAAGCTGCGCACCGCGACCGGCGCCTGGACCGACGTCACCCCGGTCGAGCCGGGCGGCACCACGGCCGACAACTTCGCCTATGGCGGGGTCGCCGTCGACGCCCGCCGCGCGGGCACCGTCGTCGTCTCCACCAACAACCGCTGGGCCGACGGCGACACCGTCTTCCGCTCCACCGACGGCGGACGCACCTGGACGTCCCTCAAGGACACCGCTGTGTTCGACGTGTCCGAGACTCCCTTCCTCAACTGGGGTGGGGACCAGCCGAAGTTCGGCTGGTGGATCCAGGCACTCGCCCTCGACCCGTACGACTCGAAGCACGTCGTGTACGGGACCGGCGCGACCCTCTACGGCACCCGCGACCTCAAGCGCTGGGCGCCACAGATCCGCGGCCTGGAGGAGACGTCCGTGCGCCAGCTGATCTCGCCCCCGGTCGGGGAGGCGCACCTGATCAGCGGACTCGGGGACATCGGCGTGACGTACCACGAGCGGCTCACGGCGTCTCCGTCGCGCGGCATGGCGACGAACCCCGTGTTCGGGACGGCGACGGGACTCGCCCAGGCCGCGGCCGAGCCGGCGTACGTCGTCCGCACGGGCTGGGGCGACAACGGCAACGGCGCCCACTCCCACGACGGCGGGCAGACCTGGGCGCCCTTCGAGGCCCAGCCCGACATCGCCAAGAACGCACCGGGGCCGATCGCCACCAACACCGACGGCAGCGTGCTGCTGTGGTCCTTCGTGCACTGGGACGGCACGAAGTACGCAGCGCACCGCTCGACGGACAACGGCACGACCTGGTCCGAGGTCTCCTCCTTCCCGAAGGGCGCCACGCCGGTCGCCGACCCGGCCGACCCGACGCTCTTCTACGCATACGACACCGACACAGGAACGCTGTACGCGAGCACTGACAGTGGCCGTTCGTTCACGGCGCGTGCGGCCGGGCTGCCCTCCGGCGACAGCCAGTTCGAGCTGGTCGCCGCCCCCGGGCGGAGCGGCGACCTGTGGCTCTCCGTCAAGTGGAACGGGCTTTATCGGTCCACCGACGGCGGGGCGAGCTTCGCCAAGATCGACAGCTGCTGGGCCTCGTACACCCTCGGTTTCGGCAAGGCGGCCGACGGTGCGGACCACCCGGCGATCTACTTCGTCGGCGCGACGGAGACGATCACCGCCGTCCATCGCTCGGACGACGAGGCCAAGACCTGGGTCCGGATCAACGACGACGCCCACCAGTGGGGCTGGACCGGAGAGGTCATCACCGGCGACCCGCGCGTGTACGGCCGCGTGTATGTCGCCACCAACGGCCGCGGCATCCAGTACGGGGAGCCGGTCTGATGCCTACGCATAAGGGACCCGGCAAGGGGCCCGGTCAGGGGCCCGGTCAGGGGCCCGGACTGAGCGACGCCACCCGCGGCCGCATCCTCTTCGGCGGCGACTACAACCCCGAGCAGTGGCCCGAGGAGGTCTGGCAGGACGACGTACGCCTCATGAAGGAGGCCGGCGTCAACTCCGTCACCGTCGGGGTCTTCTCCTGGGCGCAGCTCGAACCCCGGCCAGGAGCACGGGAGTTCGGTTGGCTCGACCGGCTGATGGACCTCTTGCACGAGAACGGCATCGGCGTCGTCCTCGCCACCCCCACCTCCGCCCCGCCCCCATGGATGGGCAAGCTGCACCCCGAGACGCTGCCGCGCGAAGAGAACGGGCAGATCGTGTGGTGGGGCTCGCGCCAGCAGTTCTCGCACTCCAGCCTCGTCTACCGCCGCTACGCCGCCGCCATCACCGAGGACCTGGCCGCCCGCTACGGGAACCACCCCGCCCTCACCATGTGGCACATCAACAACGAGTACTGCACCCACGACTGGGGCGACGAGGCCGCCCGCGCCTTCCGGGTCTGGCTGCGCCGCAGGTACGAGACGATCGATGCGCTCAACACCGCCTGGGGCACCGCTTTCTGGAGCCAGCGCTACGACTCCTGGGACGAGATCATCCCGCCGCGCCGCGCCCAGTACATGAACAACCCCACCCAGGTCCTCGACTTCAAGCGCTTCACCTCCGACGCGCTCATGGAGTGCTACGTCGCCGAGCGTGACATCGTCGCCCGGCACACCCCGCACATCCCCGTGACCAGCAACTTCATGCCCTTCTGGCAGGGCCAGGACGCCTGGGTCTGGGCCGAGCGGGAGGACGTCGTCTCGGTCGACGTCTATCCGGACCCGCGCGACCCGCTGGGCGGCCAACACGGCGCGCTGATCCACGACATGACCCGTTCGCAGGCCCGCGGTGGCCCCTGGATGGTCATGGAGCAGGCGGCGGGCCCCGTCAACTGGCGCGGCGTCAACCACCCCAAGCCGCCCGGCCTCAACCGGCTCTGGTCGCTCCAGGCCGTGGCCCGCGGCGCCGACGCCGTCTGCTACTTCCAGTGGCGGCAGTCCCGGCAGGGCTCCGAGAAGTTCCACTCCGGCATGGTCAGCCACGCGGGGGAGCGGGGCCGAACCTTCCAGGAGATCAAGCTCATCGGGGCCGAACTCGCCCTGCTGAGCGAGAAGGTGACGGACAGTCACGTTGCCGGGGCCGATGTCGCCGTGCTCCTCGACTGGAACGCCTGGTGGGCGAGTCAGCAGGACGGGCGGCTGTCCTCCGAGGTCGAGTACCCGGCTGTCGTACGCGCCTGGCACCGCGCCCTGTGGGAGGCGAACACCACCGCCGCCTTCGCCCACCCCGAGCACGACCTGTCCCCGTACAAGCTCGTCCTCGTACCGCAGCTCTACCTCCTCACCGACGCCGCGATCGACAACCTCCTCGCGTACGTCCGCGGCGGCGGCACCCTCGTCTCCGGCTTCCTGACCGGAGTCGCCGACCAGGACGACCGGGTGCGCCCCGGCGGCATGGACGAGCGCCTGCGCGACCTCTTCGGCATCCGCACCCTGCACGAGTGGTGGCCGCTCGACGCCGGCGAGACGGTCGACGTCGAGGGCTTTCGCGGCACCCTGTGGTCCGAGGAGATCGAGGCCGCCGCCGACTCCGTCACCCCGTACAAGGGCGGCGAGCTGGACGGTCTCCCGGCCGTGCTGCGCAAGGGCCGCGCCTGGTATCTGTCCACCCTCCCCGAGCCGGAGGCGTTGCGGACGCTGATCGCCGGGATAGCGGAGGAGGCGGGCGTACGGCCGCCGCTCGACAACCTGCCGACGGGCGTGGAGGCCGTACGCCGAGGTGAGCTGCTGTTCCTGCTCCACCACGGGCGCGACACGGTCACCGTGCCCGTGCCGGGCCGCCACCGCGACCTGCTGACCGGCGCGGACGTCACCGACGCCGTGGAACTGAGCCGGTACGGCGTCGCCGTGCTGGAGGCGGCGCCGTGAACCTCATGAGTGAGCCCGTCCACAGAGACCCCGTCCACAGCACCTGGGAGCCAAAGCCCGCCGCACGCTGGGAGGACGCCTTCCTGAGCGGCAACGGCGCGCACGGCGTCATGGTGTTCGGTGATCCGAACGACGACCGGGTGATCGTCAACCATCACACCCTGATCCGCCCGAACGGCAGCCAGGACGCGCGCCCGCCCGAGCTGGCGGCCCGACTCCCGGCGCTCCAGGACCGCCTGCTGGCCGGTGACGTCACCGCGGGGGAGGAGTTCACCGACGGGCGTTCGCTGCTGTGGGTGCAGCCCTTCCACCCGGCCTTCCAGGTGCGGTTGCGCCGCTCGGAGGAGCTGTGCCCCTCGTACCGGCGCGAGGTCGACTTCACCACCGGCGTCGTCCGTAGCCTGTGCGGGGGCCGGCGCAGCGAGGTCTTCGTGTCGCGTGCGGACGACGTCGTGGTGCAGTACGTGACCGACCCCGGCCCCTTGGTGGAAGTCACGCTCGACCATCGACTGCCGGGCGCACCCAGTGACTTGGCAGTCGGTCACAGTACGGTGCTCACGCCCGAGGGTGCCCTCCTGACGCTGCGGGCCCGCTACCCGGACAGTGACCGCGCGTACACAGGAGTGACGCTCGTCGTGGTCACCGGCGGCCGCGCCCAGGCGGCGCTGCCCGGCGTACGCGTGCAAGGCGCGCGCTCGGTCCTCCTGCTCACGCGCGTACGGCGACACACGGGCGGCGAGCTGGACGCGCTCGCCGAGGCCCGCGAGCTGCGCGCGCTGCTGCCGGACAGAGGCGAGGGCGAAGGCGAAGGCGGGAGCGAGGGCGAGGGCGAGGGCCGTAGCGACTCTGCCGAGAACGCCTACGCCCACCTCCTCGCCCGTCACACCGCCCTCCACCGCCCCGCCTACCTTCGCGCGGGTCTGGACCTGTGTGCCGACCCCACCGAACGTGCCCTACCTGGCTCCGAGTTGGTCCGCCGCCCGAAGAGCCCCGCCCTCCTCGAACGCCTCTTCGCGGCCGGCCGCTACCACCTGCTGTCCTCCGCCGGGATACTGCCCCCACGGCTGACCGGCCTGTGGACCGGCGACTGGGACACCGCCTGGGCAGGGGCCTTCACCACCGACGCCAATGTCAACCTGCAGACGGCGTCGGCCGCCGCGGCCGCCCTCCCAGAGGTCTCCGAGGCTCATGCCGCGCTGATCCACGGCCAGTTGCCGCACTGGCGCGACAACGCCCGTGCCGTCTTCGGGGCCCGTGGCGTCGTCGCCCCCGCGCACACCGACGGTGAGTCCGGGCACATCTACCACCTCAGCCGCGAGTACCCCCTGCATGTGTGGACCGCGGGTGCCGACTGGCTGCTGAAGCCCCTCGTGGACCACGACGAGACGCGCGGCGCGCGCGATCCGCGGCTGGCCGCCGCGCTCGCCGAAGTGGCGTACTTCTACGAGGACTTCCTCACCCGGACCGACGACAACGGCCACCTCGTCGTCGTGCCGTCGTACTCGCCGGAGAACCGGCCCGCGAACGCGAGCTGGATCACCCTCAACGCCGCCATGGACCTTTCGGCGGCCCGGCACGCCCTCCTCACGGCGGCCCACTACCACCCGGGACCCGAGGGCCGGCGCTGGCGCGCGCTCGCCGACCGGCTGCCGCCGCACCGCGTCAACGCCGACGGCGCGCTCGCCGAGTGGGCCTGGCCCGGCCTCGACGACACCTACGACCACCGGCACCTCAGCCACCTCTACGGGGTCTGGCCCCTCGACGAGATCAACCCGTACGACACCCCCGAACTCGCCGCTGCCGCCCATCGCGCCCTCGAACTGCGCGGCGCCGAGAACGACTCCGCGCACGGCCACCTCCACCACGCCCTGGTGGCGGCCCGGCTGCGCGACGCGGACCGGGTGGCGGGAGCCCTCGGCAACGTCCTGGCCGGCGACTTCTTCCACGTCTCCCTGATGAGCGGCCACTACCCCGACCGGCACGTCTACAACGCGGACGCCGCCCACACCCTCCCCGCGGTGCTCATTGAGGCACTCGTCCAGTCGACCCCCGATCGACTGGTCCTCCTGCCCGCGCTCCCGGCGGCCTGCCCCACCGGCCAACTCTGGGGCGTGCGGACGCGGTTCGGCGCAGAGGTCGACCTCGAGTGGGGGCCGGGGCGGGCTCGGGCCGTCGTACACCCCACCCGTAGTCACCGTATTGACCTCAGGACTTCCTCCGGCGCACGCACGCTCGACCTCGTCGCCGGAGAAGACCACGTCCTCACATGGGGGACGTGGTGACTTCCCGTTATTCCCTTCGTCCCTTCATCCATGGAAGGGACACCGTGACTCCGCTCTCCCTGCAAACAGGGCGCTTCCAACCCGGAGGTTGCGGTCCAGCCCGAACCGATCCCTTGCAGGACAAAAGGAAATTACCACAAGAATAGGATCCCCATGGCAGTACGCGCCCGCACACTCGGCAAGGTCACTAAGGCCCTCGCGGCCCCCGCCCTCGCGCTAGGCGCCACCATCGGTCTCGCCTCCGCCCCCGCCTCGGCCGCCGTCTGGAACTCCTGCGACCAGTGGGGCAACACCTCACTGAACGGCTACACGCTCTACAACAACATCTGGGGCTCCGGCGCCGGCAGCCAGTGCATCTGGGCCAACTCCGGTACCAACTGGGGGGTCTGGGCCAACCACCCCAACACCGGCGGCATCAAGTCGTACCCCAACTCCAAGAAGGTGATCAACAAGACGATCACCTCACTCGGTTCGCTCTCCAGCAGCTACAACGTCACGGTCCCGTCCTCCGGCGCGTACAACACGTCGTACGACATCTGGGACACCGACTACGACTACGAGATCATGCTCTGGGTCAACTACAACGGAGCCGTCGGCCCCCTGGGCACCTCGCAGGGCAATGTGACGCTGGGCGGCCACACCTGGACCGTCTACAAGGGCAACAACGGCGCCAACGAGGTCTTCTCGTTCCTGCGCACCTCGGACTCGTCCTCCGGCACCGTCAACATCCTGCCGATCCTGAAGTGGATCAAGGACACCAAGGGCTGGTTCGGCAACGAGACCATCGGAGACGTCCAGTTCGGTTACGAAGTCACGTCCTCGTCGGGCGGCCTGGACTTCCAGACCAACAACCTGACGGTCAGCAGCAGTTGATCGACAGACAGAAGTGCGGCCGGTCCCGTGGAGGGGCCGGCCGCACTTTCCTGTCTACTCCGCCACAGGCAGCTGCGCCCCGTCCCGCAGGAACAGCGGGATACGGTCCAGCGGGGCGTCGACGGTGACGGCGGTGCCGCCCTCGTACGTCTCACCGGTCCACGCGTCGGTCCACCGGGCGCCCGCCGGGAGGTACGCCGTACGGACCGTCGCGCCCGCCGTGAGCACCGGCGCGACCAGGAGGTCCGGGCCGAAGAGGTACGCGTCGTCGATGGACCAGGCCGCATGGTCCTCGGGGAACTCGAGGAACAGCGGGCGCATGACCGGCAGACCCTCCTCGTGCGCGGCGCGCATGATGTCCAGGACGTACGGCTTCAGGCGCTCGCGCAGCCGCAGATACTTCTCCAGGATCGCGCCGGCCTCCTCGCCGTACGACCAGACCTCGTTCGGACCGCCCGTCATGTCCGGGCCGAGCGGCATGCCCGGGTCGCGGAAGCCGTGCAGGCGCATCAGCGGGGAGAGCGCGCCGAACTGGAACCAGCGGACCATGACCTCGCGGTACGCCGGGTCGTCCGGGTCGCCGCCGTGGAAGCCGCCGATGTCGGTGTTCCACCAAGGGATGCCGGAGAGCGCGGTGTTGAGGCCCGCCGCGATCTGGCGGCGCAGGGTCGCGAAGTCGGTGCCGATGTCGCCGGACCACAGGGCGGCGCCGTAGCGCTGACTGCCGGCCCACGCAGAGCGGTTGAGGGTGACGATCTCGGTCTCGCCCGCGGCGAGCATGCCCTCGTAGAAGGTGCGGGCGTTCTCGCGGGGGTAGAGGTTGCCGACCTCGAGGCCGGGGCCGGCGTGGTAGCGCAGGTTCTCCTGGAAGCCCGGCTTCAGCTCCGGTTCGCAGGCGTCCAGCCAGAAGGCGGTGATGCCGTACGGATCGAGGTAGTTGTCCTTCACCCGGGACCACACGAACGCGCGGGCCTCCGGGTTCGTCGCGTCGTAGAAGGCCACCTGGACGGTGGACGCGACCTGCTTGTCGGGCCAGTCGGCGTGCGCCATCGGGCCGTACTCGGTGCCGATGAAGTGGCCGCGCTGCTCCATGAGCGGGTGGTTCTCGGAGAGCGGGGAGACCGAGGGCCAGACCGAGACGACCAACTTGACGCCCAGCTCGGCGAGTTCGCGCTGCATCGCCGCCGGGTCCGGCCACTCGGCCGGGTCGAACTTCCACTCGCCGAGGTGGGTCCAGTGGAAGAAGTCGCAGACGATGACGGAGAGGGGCAGACCGCGGCGCTTGTACTCGCGGGCCACGTCGAGGAGCTCGTCCTGCGTGCGGTAGCGCAGCTTGCACTGCCAGAAGCCGGCCGCCCACTCGGGCAGCATCGGCGTACGACCGGTCGCGGCGCTGTAGCGGCGCTGGGCGTCCGCCGGGGTGCCCGCCGTGATCCAGTAGTCGAGCTGACGGGCCGAGTCGGCGACCCAGCGGGTGCCGTTGCCCGCGAGCTCGACGCGGCCGATCGCCGGGCTGTTCCACAGGAAGGTGTAGCCGCGGCTGGAGGTGAGCACCGGGACGGTCACCTCGGCGTTGCGCTGCACCAGATCGAGGACCACGCCCTTCTGGTCGAGCAGCCCGTGCTGGTGCTGCCCGAGGCCGAACAGCTTCTCGCCCTCGTACGCGGCGAAGCGCTGCTCCAGACGGTGGTGGCCGTTGCCGATCGGCGTGTACAGACGCGGGCCCGGCCACCAGAAGTGGGCGCGCTCCTCGGCGAGGAGTTCGGTGCCGTCGGCGGTGCGCAGGAAGCGGATCAGGCCCTCGGCGCTGACCTCGACGGTCAGGGCGCCGACCGTCAACTGGCCCTCGCCGTCCTGGATCTTGACGGTGCTCTCGGTCACCGGCGGCTCGTCGAGGAGCGCGCCGGGGAGGCCTTCGAGGACCGGTCCGCCGAGTCGCGTGCGGACGCGGACCGCGTCCGGGCCCCAGGGTTCGACACGTACGGTCTCCTGGCGGCCGCTCCACTCCAGCGCGCCGTCCCGCTCACGGAACGTGCCGACGGTGGGGGAGGACTGCGCGAGGCTGACTGCGCCTGACTGGGTCTGGTTTTCGGCAGGCTGATTCACGAGGGGTGCTCCTGAAGGAAGGAGTGGCGATACAGCCCCGGCGCCACTCGAGCGGGCCGGGACAGGATGGGGTGCCTCGGCGCCCCTGGGCGCGAGGAAAAGGGGAGTGACGGTTCGTTCAGTTGGCGGTCGGCGCCGGGCCCGTACTCGCCCGTACCGTCAACTCGGGTGCGATGAGCACGACTTCGTCCTTGCCGTGCCCCTCCAGCTTGGCGATCAGATGTTCCACGGCGTGCCGGCCCATCTCCTGAGCGGGGATGGCGACCGAGGTCAGCCGCACCGAGGCCTGCGTGGCGACCTGGTCCGGGCAGATCGCGATCACCGACACGTCCTCGGGCACGGCACGGCCCTGCCGGCGCAGCAGCGCGAGCAGCGGCTCGACCGCGGACTCGTTCTGCACCACGAAGCCCGTGGTGCCCGGGCGCTCGTCGAAGACCCGGGCCAGCGTCAGGGACATCGCGTCGAAGCCGCCCTCGCAGGGGCGGTGCAGCACGCGCAGGCCCAACTCCCGGGAACAGGCGCGGAGTCCGTCGAGCGTGCGCTCGGCGAAACCCGTGTGCCGCTCGTAGACCGCGGGCGCCTCCCCGATGACAGCGATGTCACGGTGCCCGAGCAGCGCGAGATGCTCGGCGCACAGCGCGCCCGTCGCGCCGAAGTCGAGATCGACGCAGGTCAGTCCCGAGGTGTCGGCGGGCAGGCCGATGAGTACGGACGGTTGGTCCGTCTGACGCAGCAACGGCAGTCGCTCGTCGTCGAGTTCGACATCCATCAGGATCATCGCGTCGGCGAGCCCGCTGCCGGTGACGCGGCGTACGGCGTCGGGACCCTCCTCGCCGGTGAGCAGGAGCACGTCGTAGCCGTGGGTGCGGGCGTGGGTCGCCACCGCGATGGCGATCTCCATCATCACGGGTACGTACATGTCGGTGCGGAGCGGAATCATCAGCGCGATGATGTTGGACCGGCTGCTCGCCAGGGCCCGGGCGCCCGCGTTCGGGTGGTAGCCGAGCTCCTGGATGCTCCGCTCGACCCGCTGCCGGGTGCCCGCGGAGATGGACCGCTTGCCGCTGAGGACATAGCTCACCGTGCTCGCCGAGACTCCGGCGTGCTGGGCGACCTCGGCGAGGGTGACCATCCAGCTCTCCAAGAATGTGTGAAGCGCTTCGACAGTGCGCGTTGCGGATAAGGGGGAGTGAGGGTGGCTCGACAGTAGCTCGATGGGTGATGGGTGTCCATAGGTTGTCGAAGCGCTTCGACAGGTTTCTTGCGGCGTGAGGTCGGGGCGAGGGCGGCGCGGGTTCGGCGCCCTTCTCGCACCCTCCTCACGCCCTTCTCGTAGCCTTCCCGCGCCCTCACGATCGCGCGGCAACCTTCCTGGCCCCGGCGGCCACTGAGTGGTCGTACACAGACCGTCCCCCGGAAGGACCACCGATGCAACACCGCCGACCACGCCTGTCCAAGAAGGCGAAGACGCTGCTCGCGGGCTCGGTGGCGCTCGCGGCCGCCGCAGGCGTCACCGTCGCCCAGGCGGGCGAGGCCAGCAAGAAGTGCGGTGCCTTCGACACCGTCACGATGGGCAAGTACTACGTCAACAACAACCTGTGGGGGCAGGACGACGGCACCGGCACCCAGTGCGTCTGGGACACCTCGCGCAGCGGTGACACCATCGCCTGGGGCACGGACTACACCTGGGCCAGCAAGGCCGGCAAGGAAAACGCCGTGAAGTCCTACTCCAGCACCGTGCTGGGCTGGCACTGGGGCTGGAAGACCGACAAGGCCGCCACCGAGCTCCCCGTCCGGGTCGGCGACCGCAAGCCGGTGAAGACCAGCTGGGAGTTCTCGGTCAGCTCCGACCCCGGCACCATGAACGTCGCGTACGACCTGTGGCTGCACAGCAAGAACACCGCGGACTGGCAGGACCAGCCCACCGACGAAATCATGATCTGGCTCAACCGGCAGGGCGGCGCGGGCCCGCTAGGGCCTGTCCGGCGGATCATGCCGGAGACGCGGGGTCTGGCACGCCGATCTGCGGCGTTGTCGTCGGTTGCCGACTCCCCCACTCTCGGCTTCGCTCGAGCGGGGGGACCCCCATCGCGTCGACGCCCTCCTCCGCCTTGCAGCTCGACGCACCAGACCCCGCTCACCTGCGCCGACAAGGCACCGCTGCTTCCCTCCGACTTGATCCGCCGGACAGGCCCTAGGCACCAAGTACGGCAGCGTCAGCCTCGGCGGCGCCATGTGGGACATCTACCAGGGCGACATCGGCTGGAAGGTGTACTCCTTCGTCCGCCGCACCAACACCACCAGGGCCTCCCTCGACCTGGACGACTTCACCCAGGCGCTGGTCCGCCGCAAGCTGCTGAGCAACGACAAGTACATCTCCGGCATCGAGTCGGGCACCGAGGTCTTCCGCGGCTCGGGGCGGCTCGACACGAAGGCGTACTCGGTGGACATCGGCTGACCCGAGGAAGGGGCGCGGGCCGGGCGCCGGTGACCCGAACGGCGCGCGAGGACTGGTGGGGTGGTCCGAAATCGGGTAAATACGATCGAGTAGAACCGGTCGGTAACGATCGGCCCCAAGATCCCTATTCGCGGCGAGGTGAGCCTCATGTCCGCAACACCCCACCAGGCCCCCCACCAGGCCACAGTCACCGAACGTGAGGCCCGTCAGGTCGCCGAAGCGGCCCGCGAACAAGACTGGCGCAAGCCCAGCTTCGCCAAGGAACTGTTCCTGGGCCGCTTCCGGCTCGATCTGATCCACCCGCACCCCCTGCCGGCCGACGAGGACACACAGCGCGGCGAGGAGTTCCTCGCCAAGCTGCGCGACTTCTGCGAGACGAAGATCGACTCGGCCCGCATCGAGCGGGAGGCGCGGATCCCCGACGAGGTCATCGACGGCCTCAAGGACCTCGGCGCCCTCGGCATGAAGATCGACACCAAATACGGCGGTCTCGGCCTCACCCAGGTGTACTACAACAAGGCGCTGGCCCTGGTCGGCTCCGCGAACCCGGCGATCGGCGCGCTGCTGTCCGCGCATCAGTCGATCGGTGTACCGCAGCCGCTGAAGTTGTTCGGCACCCAGGAGCAGAAGGACACCTTCCTGCCGCGCTGCGCCCGCACCGACATCTCGGCGTTCCTCCTCACCGAGCCGGACGTCGGTTCCGACCCGGCACGGCTCGCCACGGCCGCCGTGCCCGAAGGCGACGACTACGTTCTGGACGGCGTGAAGCTCTGGACGACCAACGGTGTCGTCGCTGACCTCCTCGTCGTCATGGCCCGGGTGCCGAAGTCCGAGGGCCACAAGGGCGGCATCACGGCGTTCGTGGTGGAGGCCGGCTCCGAGGGCGTCACCGTCGAGAACCGCAACGCCTTCATGGGCCTGCGCGGCCTGGAGAACGGCGTCACCCGCTTCCACCAGGTGCGCGTACCGGCCGCGAACCGGATCGGCCCGGAGGGCTCGGGCCTGAAGATCGCGCTCACCACCCTCAACACCGGCCGTCTCTCGCTCCCCGCCATGTGCGTGGGCGCGGGCAAGTGGTGCCTGAAGATCGCCCGCGAGTGGTCGGCGGCGCGCGAGCAGTGGGGCAAGCCGGTCGCCTTCCATGAGGCCGTCGGCGCGAAGATCTCCTTCATCGCGGCGACCACCTTCGCGCTGGAGGCCGTCCTCGACCTGTCCTCGCAGATGGCCGACGAGAACCGCAACGACATCCGCATCGAGGCCGCCCTCGCCAAGCTGTACGGCTCGGAGATGGCCTGTCTGATGGCCGACGAACTGGTCCAGATCCGCGGCGGCCGAGGCTTCGAGACGGCGGAGTCCCTCAAGGCCCGCGGGGAGCGGGCGGTCCCGGCCGAGCAGATCCTGCGCGACCTGCGCATCAACCGCATCTTCGAGGGCTCCACCGAGATCATGCATCTGCTGATCGCCCGTGAGGCCGTCGACGCCCATCTGTCGGTGGCCGGTGACCTCATCGACCCCGACAAGTCCCTCTCCCAGAAGGCGAAGGCGGGCGCGAACGCCGGCGTCTTCTACGCCAAGTGGCTCCCCAAGCTGGTCGCGGGCCCCGGTCGGATCCCGGGCGCGTACGGCGCGTTCCACCACCACGTGGACCTCTCCCCGCATCTGCGCTACGTCGAGCGCAGCGCCCGCAAGCTCGCCCGCTCCACCTTCTACGCGATGTCCCGCTGGCAGGGCCGGATGGAGACCAAACAGGGCTTCCTGGGCCGGATCGTCGACATCGGCGCCGAGCTCTTCGCGATGAGCGCGGCCTGCGTCCGCGCCGAACACCTGCGCGTCACCGGGGAGAACGGCCGCGAGGCCTACCAACTCGCCGACGCCTTCTGCCGCCAGTCCCGCGTCCGCGTCGACGAACTCTTCGGCCGGCTGTGGACCAACACCGACGACATCGACCGCAAGGTCGTCAAGGGCGTCCTGGCGGGCACGTACGAGTGGCTGGAGCAAGGCGTCATCGACCCGTCCGGGGAAGGCCCCTGGATCGCCGACGCGACGCCCGGCCCGTCGAAGAAGAAAAACGTCCACCGCCCCATTCGCTGACATTCTCCTCAGGAATTGACTGCTGTCCCCGTTCGCCATTCTGATGCTTGCCGCACCGAATCCGTGCGTCAACAATGAGAACAATGGCGAACGGGGACAGTGCATGCGCCAAGGAGTCGGGGAAGAATACAGTCACGGCATTTCGGTACAGCTGACGCGGGCCCGCGGGGAGGCCTGGCGCCGGCTTCATGAGACAGATCTCGTACGGGCCCTGCGGACCGTGCGCGACGAGGTGCAGCCGCTGGCGCAGAAACTGCGCGAGACCGCGCCGGAGGCCTTCGAGGCGCACCGGGACGCCGTCGCCGTCCTGCTGAACGAATGCGCGCTGGCCCTGGTCGACGCGGAACCCCGGCCGCCCGTGCCCTCCTTCGACGCGGTACGGATCCGGAGAATCGACCTCCGCGACATCGACGGTCTGCTCGATGCCGGACGGCCCGGCGAGCGACCGGTCATTCAGCAGCTTTTCCGCAGCGCGCTCGACGCGGTCAAGGACCCCGTCCTGCGCGAGGTGATCAAAGCGAATCAGCAGGGCGTCCACATTCTCCAGCGCGCCAATCGCTGGATACAGATGCTCGTGGACACCGTTTAGTCATGTTCCACTGCGGGGGGAATTCCCATGCCAGGTAAGGGTCTGGATGCCATCACCGGCAGGATCATGCGGGCCGGCGAGGGGCGCGTGCTGCGCCGGCTGCAGCGCTCCGTCGATCAGGTCAACTCCCTGCAGGAGGAGTTCAAAACCCTGTCCGACGACGAACTCCAGGCCCTCACCCCGGAGTTCAAGAAGCGCCACGCCGAGGGCGAGAGCCTGGACGACCTGCTGCCCGAAGCCTTCGCCGCGATGCGCGAGGCGGCCTGGCGCACCCTCGGCATGCGTCACTTCGACGTCCAGGTGATGGGCGGCGCGGCGCTCCACCTCGGCAACATCGCCGAGATGCAGACAGGGGAGGGCAAGACCCTCGTCGGCACCCTGCCCGTGTATTTGAACGCCCTGGCCGGCAAGGGAGTTCACCTCGTCACCGTCAACGACTACCTGGCCGAGCGCGACGCCGAGTGGATGGGCCGCGCGTACCGCTTCATGGGCCTGACCGTCGGCGTCATCAAGTCGGACTCGACCTCCGCCGTGCGCCGCGCCCAGTACGCCCGCGACATCACCTACGGCACCAACACCGAGTTCGGCTTCGACTATCTCCGCGACAACATGGCCTGGTCGCAGGACGAACTCGTCCAGCGGGGCCACCACTTCGCGATCGTCGACGAGGCCGACTCGATTCTCATCGACGAGGCCCGCACCCCGCTGATCATCTCCGGGCCCGCGGACCAGCCCACCCAGTGGTACGAGGCGTTCGCCAAGCTCGTACGACGGATGAAGGGCGTCCGCGTGCAGGACGAGCTGTTCACCCGGCCCGCGGAGAAGGAGGAACTGGGCCGGCTGCGGGCCACGTACGACTACGAGTACGACCCGAAGAAGCGCACCGTCGCGATCCTGGACCGGGGTGTGGAGTACCTCCAGGACCAGCTCGGTATCGAGAGCCTGTACGAGTCCGACCACACGTCCCTCATCGGGCATCTCAACAACGCCCTCAAGGCCAAGGAACACTTCAACAAGGACAAGGACTACGTCGTCGTGGACGGCGAGGTGCTGATCGTCGACGAGCACACCGGCCGCATCCTCGCCGGCCGCCGCTACAACGAGGGGCTGCACCAGGCGATCGAGGCCAAGGAGGGCGTGACGATCAAGGCCGAGAACCAGACCCTCGCCACCATCACCCTGCAGAACTTCTTCCGCCTCTACGACAAGCTCGCCGGCATGACCGGCACGGCGATGACGGAGGCGGCCGAGTTCCACCAGATCTACCAGCTCCAGGTCGTACCGATCCCCACGAACCGGCCCCCGCAGCGCGCCGACGACCCCGACCAGATCTACCGCACCGCGGACGCCAAGTACGCCGCGATCATCGAGGACATCGCCGAACGGAACGCGAAGGGGCAGCCGATCCTCGTCGGCACCACCTCGGTGGAGAAGTCCGAGCTGCTGTCCGCACGCCTGCGCAAACGCGGCATCCGGCACGAGGTGCTCAACGCCAAGAACCACCAGCGTGAGGCCCAGATCGTGGCCCAGGCGGGTCGCAGGGGCGCCGTCACCGTCGCCACCAACATGGCGGGCCGCGGCACCGACATCATGCTCGGCGGCAACCCGGAGGCGCTGGTATCCGCCGAGCTGGAGCGCCGCGAGCTCACCGAGGCGGAGCACCCGGACGCCTGCCGCGAGGTCCGCGAACGGATCACCGCGGCGGTCGAGACCGCGTACAAGGAGGTCAAGGAGCTCGGCGGGCTCTACGTCCTGGGCACCGAACGGCACGAGTCGCGCCGCATCGACAACCAGCTGCGCGGCCGCTCCGGACGCCAGGGCGACAAAGGCGCCTCCCGCTTCTACCTCTCCCTGGAGGACGACCTGATGCGCCTGTTCCGCGCCCAGGTGGTGGACCGTGTGATGTCGATGGCGAACGTTCCCGACGACGTGCCCATCGAGAACAAGATGGTCACGCGCGCCATCGCCTCGGCCCAGGCCCAGGTGGAACAGCAGCACTTCGAGTCCCGCAAGGACGTCCTGAAATTCGACGAGGTGCTCAACAGGCAGCGCACCCTCATCTACGCCGAGCGCCGCCGCGTCCTGGCGGGGGAGGACCTGCGCGAGCAGCTCCTGCACTTCATGGACGACACCGTACGGGCGTACATCGAACAGGAGACGGGTGAGGGCTTCCCCGAGGAATGGGACCTGGAGCGGCTGTGGGGCGCCTTCACCCAGCTGTACCCGGCGCGGATCACCATCGAGGAGCTGGAGGAGACGGCCGGCGACCGCGCGAACCTCACCGCCGACGATCTGATCGAAGCCGCGACGCGGGACATCCACGACCGCTACCAGGACCGGGAGGCCGAACTCGGGGCCGACGCCCTGCGCGATCTGGAACGCCTCGTCGTCCTCTCCGTCCTCGACCGCAAATGGCGCGAGCACCTCTACGAGATGGACTACCTCCGTGACGGCATCGGCCTGCGCTGGACCCTCGGCCGGGAACCGATCGTGGAGTACGAGCGCGAAGGCTTCGACATGTACGGCGCGATGACCGACGCCATCAAGGAGGAGTCCGTCGGCTACGTCTTCAACCTGGACGCCTCCGGCGCCGCCACGCAGACCCTCGAACGCCGCGAACGCGTCGAGGACCTGCACTTCACGGCCCCCACGTTGGACACGGCGGAGGGCGTGGTCCAGGGCGACTTCGCACCGGCGACGGCCGACGAACCAGCCGCTCCCGCCGAGCCGTCCCGCGGCGGCACCCGCCCCAGCAGGTCCAAGGCACGCCGCCGCCGCAAGCGGTGAACGGAGCGTCGCCGACGAGCGTCGGCAGCGAGCGGAAGAGGGGAGCCCTGTCCTGCGCGCCTCGTCTTGCGGCCACAATGGGGGGATGAGCGACAGTCCAGCCCCCCTCGCCGATCCGCATCTTGTCTTCGACTCCGTGGACGGAGTCCGGGATGTCGTGATCCTCGGCTCCACCGGGTCGATCGGCACCCAGGCCATCGACCTCGTGCTGCGCAACCCCGACCGGTTCCGGGTCACCGCGCTGTCCGCCGCCGGCGGCAGGGTCGCACTGCTCGCCGAGCAGGCACACCGGCTGCGCGTCGAGGTGGTCGCCGTCGCGCGCGAGGACGTCGTACCGGCACTGCGCGAGGCGCTGAGGGCGCGGTACGGAGCGGGTGAGCCGCTCCCCGAGATCCTCGCGGGCACGCAGGCGGCGGCTCAGCTCGCCGCTTCCGACTGCCACACCGTCCTCAACGGCATCACCGGCTCCATCGGCCTCGCGCCCACCCTCGCCGCCCTGGAGGCGGGCCGCACCCTCGCGCTCGCCAACAAGGAGTCGCTCATCGTGGGCGGCCCACTGGTGAAGGCGCTGGCCAAGCCGGGCCAGATCATCCCGGTCGACTCCGAGCACGCGGCCCTGTTCCAGGCGCTGGCGGCCGGCACCCGCGCGGATGTGCGCAAGCTGGTCGTGACCGCCTCCGGCGGCCCTTTCCGAGGCCGTACGAAGGCGGAGCTGGCCGACGTCACCCCGGCGGACGCCCTCGCACACCCCACCTGGGCCATGGGCCCGGTCATCACGATCAACTCGGCGACCTTGGTCAACAAGGGTCTGGAAGTCATCGAGGCACACCTCCTCTACGACATTCCCTTCGATCGCATTGAGGTGGTGGTGCACCCGCAGTCGTATGTCCACTCGATGGTTGAGTACACGGACGGATCGACGATGGCCCAGGCGACGCCCCCCGACATGCGGGGCCCGATCGCCATCGGGCTCGGCTGGCCGGAGCGCGTCCCGGACGCCTCGCCGGCCTTCGACTGGACCAAGGCGTCGAGCTGGGAGTTCTTCCCGCTCGACAACGACGCGTTTCCCTCGGTCGGGCTCGCCCGGCACGTCGGGGAGCTCGCGGGCACGGCCCCGGCGGTGTTCAATGCCGCCAACGAGGAGTGCGTGGACGCGTTCCTGAACGGCACGCTGCCGTTCAACGGCATCATGGAGACCGTCACACGGGTGGTCGAGGAACACGGCACACCCGGTACGGGAACTTCCCTGACCGTCGCGGACGTCCTCGAAGCGGAGACCTGGGCGCGCGCCCGGGCCCGGGAACTGACGGCACAGACGACAACCGCGGAGGTTCGTGCATGACGACCTTGATGATGATCCTCGGCATAGTCGTCTTCGTGGTCGGCCTGCTCATCTCGATCGCCTGGCACGAGCTGGGACACCTGTCGACGGCCAAGCTCTTCGGCATCCGTGTGCCGCAGTACATGGTCGGCTTCGGTCCGACCATCTGGTCGCGGAAGAAGGGCGAGACCGAGTACGGCATCAAGGCGGTCCCGCTCGGCGGCTACATCCGCATGATCGGCATGTTCCCGCCGGGGCCGGACGGCAGGATCGAGGCCCGCTCGACCTCCCCCTTCCGCGGCATGATCGAGGACGCCAGATCGGCCGCGTTCGAGGAACTCAAGCCCGGCGACGAGACCCGCCTGTTCTACACGCGCAAGCCGTGGAAGCGCGTGATCGTGATGTTCGCGGGCCCCTTCATGAACCTGATCCTGGCCGTGGCGATCTTCTTCGGCGTCATGATGACGTTCGGGGTCCAGACCCAGACCACCACGGTCGGCAAGGTCTCGGACTGCGTCATCGAGCAGAGCGAGGCCCGGTCCGAGTGCAAGACGAGTGACCAGGCCGCGCCCGCCAAGGCGGCCGGACTCAAGGGCGGCGACAAGATCGTCGCGTTCAACGGCAAGAGCGTCCAGGACTGGTCGGCCCTCCAGGCCGACATCCGCGCCAACCCCGGCAAGGACGTCACGCTCACCGTCGAGCGCAAGGGCGAGCAGGTGGACCTCACCGCCCACCTGATCAAGAACCAGGTCAGTCAGAGCGACGGCAGCGGCGGCTATGTCGAGGGCAAGTACGTCTACGCCGGCTTCCTCGGCTTCACCCCCGCCACCGGCATCGTCCAGCAGTCCTTCGGCCAGTCCGCGGACCGCATGGGCGACATGATGGAGAACGGCGTCGAGTCGCTGATCTCGCTGCCCGCCAAGATTCCCGACCTGTGGGACGCGGCCTTCGGCGACGGCCCGCGCAAGGCGGACTCCCCGATGGGCGTGGTCGGCGCGGCCCGCATAGGCGGCGACGTGTTCACGCTGGACATCCCGGCGTCCCAGCAGGTCGCGATGATGCTGTTCCTGGTCGCCGGCTTCAACCTCTCCCTCTTCCTGTTCAACATGCTCCCGCTGCTCCCGCTCGACGGCGGGCACATCGCGGGCGCCCTGTGGGAGTCGCTGCGCCGGAACACGGCCAAGGTGCTGAGGCGGCCCGACCCGGGCCCGTTCGATGTCGCGAAGCTGATGCCGGTGGCTTATGTGGTGGCCGGAATCTTCGTCTGCTTCACCCTGCTCGTGTTCATCGCCGACGTCGTCAACCCGGTGCGCATCTCCTAGCCAGTAGCGCGGCGTTTGTGGCGGTCGGGCATGCTGTGCGCCCGACCGCCCTTCCATGGGGTGGCTTCAGGGACGGGATGTGCTCGGGCGGGTGCCCGTGCCGTAATCTCGAAGCCTGGAGCCCACGATTCCGGGACCTTGATCCACAACTTGGGGTTGCACAGCAGATGACTGCGATTTCTCTCGGCATGCCGTCCGTTCCGACCAAGCTGGCCGAGCGCCGCAAGAGCCGGCAGATCCAGGTCGGAACCGTGGCCGTGGGTGGAGACGCGCCCGTCTCGGTGCAGTCGATGACGACGACGCGTACGTCGGACATCGGGGCCACGCTGCAGCAGATCGCCGAGCTGACGGCGTCCGGCTGCCAGATCGTGCGCGTGGCCTGCCCCACGCAGGACGACGCGGACGCGCTCGCGACCATCGCCAAGAAGTCGCAGATCCCGGTGATCGCGGACATCCACTTCCAGCCGAAGTACGTCTTCGCGGCGATCAACGCCGGCTGTGCCGCGGTCCGCGTCAACCCCGGCAACATCAAGCAGTTCGACGACCAGGTCAAGGAGATCGCGCGGGCCGCGAAGGACACCGGCACCCCGATCCGGATCGGGGTCAACGCGGGCTCGCTCGACCGACGCCTGCTCCAGAAGTACGGCAAGGCCACCCCCGAGGCGCTTGTCGAGTCGGCGCTCTGGGAGTGCTCGCTCTTCGAGGAGCACGACTTCCGGGACATCAAGATCTCCGTCAAGCACAATGACCCGGTGATCATGGTCAACGCGTACCGGCAGCTCGCCGCCGCATGCGACTACCCGCTGCACCTGGGTGTGACCGAGGCGGGCCCCGCCTTCCAGGGCACCATCAAGTCGGCCGTCGCCTTCGGCGCGCTGCTCTCCGAGGGCATCGGCGACACGATCCGCGTGTCCTTGAGCGCTCCGCCCGCCGAGGAGGTCAAGGTCGGCCTCCAGATCCTGGAGTCGCTGAACCTGAAGCAGCGCGGCCTGGAGATCGTCTCCTGCCCGTCCTGCGGTCGCGCCCAGGTCGACGTCTACAAGCTGGCCGAGGAAGTCACCGCGGGTCTGACCGGCATGGAGGTCCCGCTGCGCGTCGCCGTCATGGGCTGCGTGGTGAACGGTCCGGGCGAGGCCCGCGAGGCCGACCTCGGCGTCGCCTCCGGCAACGGCAAGGGGCAGATCTTCGTCAAGGGCGAGGTCATCAAGACCGTGCCGGAATCGAAGATCGTGGAGACCCTCATCGAGGAAGCGATGAAGCTCGCCGAGCAGATGGAAGCGGACGGCATCGCCTCCGGCGAGCCTTCGGTGTCGGTGGCCGGCTGACCGTGCTGCCGGCGACGCACTGACCCGCCTCGTGACGCGAGGGACCCGGGCTCCCCGCGGAAGCCCGGCCCCGAGCTGAGCGAACGCCCGCTCGGCCGCGACCACGGCATCCCGTCCGACCTCCGTCGCCCGCTCCC
>NZ_JBEZLR010000062.1:0-60321 GCF_040652275.1 Streptomyces sp. NPDC048275 | reverse complement strand
CGACTCCCCCACTCTCGGCTTCGCTCGAGCGGGGGGACCCCCATCGCGTCGACGCCCTCCTCCGCCTTGCAGCTGGACGCACCAAGCCCCGCTCGCCTGTGCTTATGAGGCACTGTTGCCTCCCTCCGGCCTGATCCGCCGGACAGGCCCTAGCGGATGGGTTCTCATCGCCGTTGAGGCCGAACGAGGTGCTGGGGGCGGAGCCATGGGGGTCCCTGCGCGAGCGAAGCCGAGAGCTTGGGGGAGGGTAGGGGCGGCGGGGGCGACTACGACCGGCTCAGCTCTCCGCAGGGACCGCCGCCTCCGCGACCGGCGGCTGCGCGTCGGCCGGAGTCGTCCGCTCCGGCAGGAGTTCCAGTACCGCCCGCCGATGCGCCTCGCTCGTCGCGTCGTCGTACGGGTCCGGCGTGGCCGGGACCTGGAGGCGCAGGACGGGCCCGGTGCCCAGGTGTGCGTACCCGCGGCCGGGCGGCATGTCCCGGACGGGGGTGGTGTGCGGCGGCGCGCCCAGGACGGCCTCCAGCTGGGTGGTGGACGCCGGACCGAGGACCACACGCGCACGCATGTGCCGGCGCACGGCGTCGCTGAGGCAGTCCAGGCCGTCGAACTGCTCGGCGATGACGACCGTGACGCCCGCCGCGCGCCCGTGGCGGAGCGGGACCTCAAGGAGGGTCTGAGGGTCCTTGCGGCCGTCGGCGGAGATGAAAAGTCCCAGCGCGCTGGGCCGGTCCAGCAGGATCCACAAAGGGTTCTTGGTGTCGTCCGGTGCAGGGTTGCCCGCCTGACGCGCGCGGTTGGCGGCGACCAGCCGCCGTTCCGTCTCGTGCGCGGCCCACTCCAGACTCGCCAGCGCCCCGGCCGGACCGCACTCGACGGCGAGGACACCGGCGCGGCCGGTCAGGCACGCGTACTCGCCGGTGCCGCCGCCCTCGATGATGACGACATCGCCGTACTGGAGGGCCTGCAGGGCGATCGAGCGGACGAGGGTGGTCGTACCACTGCCCGGTTCGCCCGCGACGAGCAGATGCGGCTCGGTGGAGCGGATGCCGGTGCGCCAGACGACCGGGGGAACGTCGCGCTGTTCCTCACCGTAGGTGAGGGGGAGGGTGCGCTGGACGTCGGCGGGATCGGTGAAGCCGAGGACCGTTTCGCCGGGCGCGGTGACGAAGCGCTGGGCGGCGATGTCGGTGGGGAGGGGCGGGAGGGCGGTGACGGCGAGTTCGTTGCCCTCCTCGTGCCAGTCGAAGTGGTACTCGCGGCCGCGGCCGGACTTGGCGCGCAGGAGCTGCTCGATCCGGGCACGGGACTCCGCCTCGCCGTCCGTGAAGTACGCCGGGTAGCGGATGAGGAGTCGGGATAGGCGTCCGTCGTGGTCGAAGCGGAACGTGGGGAAGGTCTTCTCCCAGTCGCCGCCGTGGGAGTAGAGGGGGTCCGGGTCCTCGGCCGTCGAGAAGTACGGGACCAGGGCGTCGTGGAGCGACTGGAGGCGCTGGATCTGCGACTCGTCGGGGCCGGTGGGTTCCGAGGGGGCGTTGTCACGGCCTTCCCACGCTGCTGCCGCCATCAGGGTGATGGCGGCGAGCAGCGGTCCGTACGGCACCAGTGCAAGGATCAGGATCGTCGAGGCCACCATGAACAGCAGCGGCCCGCGCTCGTTCTTGGGAGTGTCGGCCCACTTGCGCCGTCCGACACCTGCCAGTCGGCGCAGCCCACGAGTGATCGTGATCAGTGGGTGAAGGACATCGGTGGCGCTGTCGGCTGCCGTCCGGGCCAGCTCCCGGCTTCGGGCGAGCTGTGCACTGCCGTTGCTGAGGATGCGGGGGAGAGGGCGCCGAGCCACTGCTGTCTCCTGAAGGTGCGTGCGATGGGCAGGGACGTCAGAACTTGATCCCGCCGAGGAGACTCGCCAGGCTCTCCCCCCCGGCCTTGATGCTCGGCGCGATGGCTGTGCTGGCGAGGTAGAAGCCGAAGAGCGCGGACACCACGGCGTGCGACGCCTTGAGTCCGTCCTTGCGGAAGAAGAGGAAGACGATGATGCCGAGGAGGATGACGCCTGAGATGGACAGAATCATTTGTGCTCTCCTGGTTCGTGGGGACAGTCACCATGAGTTGTTCCAGGATCACAGGATGTATCCATACGATAAAAGGTGCAACTAGGTGAAATTCGGCTGATTTCACTCGGTCGGCGGAGTTGCCCCGGGCTGCCTGGGCAGGTCTATTGCTTGCGTGGGGCCCGCGGTGATCTTTGCCTCCGTCGGGGCCGGTCATGTGCCGCCGGAGCCAGTACGCTGACGATTCACCCGTACGGCCGCGCATCTCGCCGTCGTACGAGCCTGTGCATGACAGCCTGCCCGGCTGTCGTAGGCTCCCGCAGTCCCCCGTTGAACTCGATGATGTCCCTGTGAGAGGTGGTCCGCCGATGAGTGAAGCCCCCGACCCCGAAGTCGTGGAGCTGGCGACCAAGATCTTCGATCTGGCGCGCCGTGGCGAGACCGAGGCGCTCGTGGCGTACGTCGACGCGGGCGTTCCGGCCAACCTCACCAACGACCGCGGCGACTCGCTCGTGATGCTCGCCGCCTACCACGGCCACGCCGAGGCGGTCCGCGCCCTGCTGGAGCGCGGGGCCGAGGCCAACCGCGTCAACGACCGAGGGCAGACTCCGCTCGCCGGGGCTGTGTTCAAGGGCGAGGAAGCGGTCATCCGCGCGCTCCTGGACGGCGGGGCCGACCCGGCCGCGGGCACCCCCTCGGCCGTGGACACGGCCCGCATGTTCGGCAAGACGGAACTGCTCGAATTGTTCGGCGCACTCTGATCCGAACACGCTGACCAGGCACAACACGGAAAACGGGGGAGGCGGAACGGGGCCGCCGGAAATACGGTCGCGGCAAGAAGAACTGCCGAGTCATCATGACGTCGTGATTCATGGACGCGATGGCTGGGCAGGTGTTGCCGCACCGCGCGGGCCGTGATGCGGCCCGCCTGGGCCACCGACGAGAGGCAGAGGAAGATGGTCTACAGCAAGCAAGAAACGGCGGGCGCTCCGACGTGTTGTCACGCGGCCAGGTAATGCAGGATCCCGGTTGCGTCGACGCTTGATGTGAGGCTGTTTCCCATGTTCGATCCGGTCATAGCGCCCAGCGGTACGCTGCTCGGCCTGCTCCAGAGGGGCCGCGGTGACGGCACGCTGCACGCGCTCACCGCACCGCGCGCCGAAGCGCTCGCGGCGCTGAACCAGTGTGTGCTGCGCGACCCCCGCCACGACTGGCAGGTGGAGAACCGCTCCCTGTACTACGCCCGTCTCTACCTCGATCTGAGCGGTGAGCTCGACGAGATCGAGCGGCATCTCTTCGACGTCGAGGACGTCCTCGACGACTGCGAATCACGCACGGGGCTCGCCCTCGCGGTCCTCGGGCACCTCGCCTCGTACGGCAGGCGGGACGCCCTGGAACTGCTGCGCGAGTACGCGGCCTCCGGCAGCAATTGGGCCTGGGCCCTGGACGAGCTGGCCCTGCGCGACGACGACGCGGGCCTGCGCGCCCTCGCCGCGCCCGTGCTCGCCCGCTTCCCGGCCGACCCGGAGGGCGAGGCCGCCCTCGCCGCCGCCGTGCGCGACGCCTTCGAGCCCCGGCCCTGGCGGCTGTGGGCCGACGATCCCCGCGAATCCATCGGTACGCGCGTGCGTGCCGCCCAGGAACAGGGGTCCTTCGACCGCTGGCAACGACAACTGCGCCCCACCGGGCCACGCCCGGGGTGGAGCGTGCGAGCCGTGTTCGAGTGGGCCCAACAGGGCCTCGACCGCGGAGCCGCACTCCATGTGCCGGCCGCCCGTTGCCTCACCGCCGTGGCGGGCCCCGAGGACCGGCCGGAAATCGTCGAGGCCGCCCGCGGCGGTGGCGACGGCGCCCGTTGTACGGCCTTGCGCTATCTCGCCGACAGCAACGATCCGGACGCCCTCGACCTGATAGAGGGCGCCGTGGCCGGCGGCACGGCGGCAGTCGCGGAGGCCGCTGCTGACGCCTTCGAACGGATGCGCAGTGTCGCCGCCGTCGACCGGGCGCGACGGTGGGCACACCGGCCCGACGCCCTGGGCGCCGCCGCGGGACGGATGCTCGCCTGCCGGGGCGGCACGAAGGACCGAGAACTGGTCCTGGGCGCGCTCCGCGAAGCCGTACGGGGCGAAGGCCCCGACGCGCCGACGCTGTGGACCCTCGTGGACGGCGCCGGACGGCTCGGCATCGTCTGTGCCGCACCGGTACTGCGCCACGTCTACCGCGAAACCGCCTCGTCCCATCTGCGCGGGCGAGCCGCCCGTGCCCTCGCCGCCACCGATCCCTCCTTCCCCGCCGGCTTCGCCGTGGAGTGCCTGTGGGACTGCGAGGAGTCGACCCGGGAGGTGGCCGCACGGCACGCCGAGACCGGTGACGCTCGCGTCGTCGAACAGCTACGGCGGCTCGCGGCGGACCCGGCCGAGGAGGCGGAAGTCCAGACAGCCGTGCGCAGCCGTATCGGGCCCGACGCGCCCGCCGTATGAACGCGAAGTGACCCGGGGGGCAGGAGGGCATGGCCGCGGGCTGACCTGGACAGGCGTGCAGTCCAACGCTCACAAGGCGTTCCCCGTACGGAAAGATCCACGTTGACGCGGCCACGTCCAGTACGGCGACAACACCGGTATGCGTGTCGTCATCGTGACCGAATCCTTTCCCCCCGATGTGAACGGCGTGGCCCACTGCGCGCTCCAGACCGCCCGGCACCTCGTCGATCGCGGTCACGTTCCCCTCGTCGTCGCCCCGGCAACTTCCCCCAAGTTCTCGGCTCCGCTCGAACAGGGAGGTGCCCCCACCGGAATCGGGCCCGACGCTCTCGCGCCGTGCCCCGTCATCCGTGTCCCCTCCCTTCCGCTCCCCGGCTACCCCCAGGTCCGCGTCGCTCTCCCCAGCCGACGCGTCGCCGCGGCGATCACCGAACACCGCGCGGACATCGTTCACCTGGCCAGTCCCTTCATCCTCGGCGTCCGCGGGATGGCCGCCGCCGCCCGGCTCGGCATCCCCGCCGTCGCCGTCTACCAGACCGACCTCGCCGGATACGCCCGTACGTACGTGGGTGCGGGCGAAGCCACGGCGTGGCGGCGCATCCGCTCGGTGCACGCCGCCGCCGACCGGACGCTCGCTCCGTCCAGCGTGGCCCTGCAGGACCTGGAGGCACATGGTGTGCCGCGGGTGCGGCTGTGGGCGCGTGGCGTGGACACGGTTCGTTTCCGTCCCGACCGCAGGGACGAGGCACTGCGCCGTGAACTGGCCCCGAACGGCGAGCTGATCGTCGGCTACGTCGGCCGGCTCGCTCCCGAGAAGCAGGTCGAACTGCTCGCCGGGGCCTGTGGCGTGGACGGGGTGCGCGTCGTGGTGGTGGGCGACGGGCCCAGCGAATCGACCTTGCACGAGGCTCTTCCCGGCGCTGTCTTCCTCGGGCGTCGCACCGGCGACGAGCTCGCCCGGATCTTCGCCTCACTGGACGTCTTCGTGCACACCGGCCCCTTCGAGACCTTCTGCCAGACCGTGCAGGAGGCCATGGCCAGCGGAGTGCCCGTCGTCGCGCCCGCCGCGGGCGGACCGCTCGACCTGGTGGCGCACGGCCGTACGGGGCTGCTGGTGCCGCCGCGCGACGCGGACGCCGTACGTGACGCGGTCCGGGCCCTGGCCGCAGATCCGGCCCTCCGGGCCGCCTACGGGGCCGCCGGGCACGCCATGGTCGAGGGTCGCACCTGGGCCGCCGTGGGCGATCAGCTCATCGGGCACTACGCCGATGTACTCTCCGCGCGGAAGCTGGTGGCGGCATGAGCCTGCGCATCGTACGGCTGGCCAACTTCGTCGCGCCCGCGTCGGGCGGACTGCGTACCGCGCTGCGGGAGCTGGGCGCGGGCTACCGGGCCGCCGGACACCAGCCGGTGCTCGTCGTCCCCGGGGAGCGCGCCACCGACCGCGAGACCGAGCAGGGGCGGGTGATCACGCTGCCCGGGCCGCTGCTGCCCGGAACAGGCGGCTATCGCGTGCTCACGGACAAGCGGAGCGTCGCCCGCCTCCTGGAGTCACTCGAGCCGGACCGGCTCGAGGTCTCCGACCGGACCACGTTGCGCTGGACCGGGGTGTGGGCACGGCGGGCCCGGGTGCCCGCGGTCATGGTCTCCCACGAGACCGCCGACGGCGTGCTGCGGACCTGGGGGCTCCCCGAGGGGATGGCCCGACGGACCGCCGACGCCCTCAACATCCGTACGGCACACACCTACGCGCGCGTCGTGTGCACCACGGAGTTCGCGGAGCGCGAGTTCGTCCGCATCGGGGCCCGCAATGTCGTCCGGGCCCCGCTGGGCGTCGACCTGGTGGGACGGCACCCCACGCTGCGGGATCCGGCGGTGCGCGACCGGTACGCGCGCGGGGACGAGTCGCTGCTCGTGATGTGCTCCAGGCTGTCCGTCGAGAAGCGGCCGGGCACGGCGCTCGACGCGCTGGAGGCATTGCTGCGGCGCGGCGAGCGCGCTGTGCTCGTGGTCGCCGGGGACGGCCCGCTGCGGGCCCGGCTCGAGCAGCGGGCCCGGGAGCGGAGGCTGCCGGTCACCTTCCTCGGACATGTCGCCGACCGTGCCCTGCTCGGTGCGTTGCAGGCCTCCGCCGACGTGTGCCTGGCACCCGGGCCGGCCGAGACGTTCGGGCTGGCCGCGCTGGAGGCGATGGCCTGCGGTACGCCGGTGGTGGCGAGCGCGCTGTCCGCTCTGCCGGAGGTCGTCGGGTCCGCCGGGGCCACCGCCGCGGACAGCGGGGACTCCTTCGCGGACGCGGTGCGGCTGCTTCTGGGACGCCCCGAGGGCGAGCGCCGCGAAGCCGCACGCGCGCGTGCGGAGTGTTTCGGCTGGGACACCGCGGTGAAGGCGTTCCTCGCCGCGTACGACGCGGTGGTCGAGGAGCGGCCCCGTCTGCAGGAGGGCGTCGGATGAGACCCGTTCGGTTCGTGGCCCTCGGGGACTCGCTGACGGAAGGCGTCGGCGATCCCATGGACGAGACCTGGCGGGGCTGGGCCGCGCTGCTCGCGGGCGGTCTTGACGCCTCTGTGGAGTTCGCCAACCTCGCGGTGAGCGGGGCCCAGACACGAGACGTCCTGGAGCGGCAGACACCGGCGGCGCTGGCCCTGCGGCCGGACGTGGTGTCCGTGGTGATAGGCGTGAACGACACCCTGCGGTGCACCTTCGACATCCACGCCGTGGCCGCGCGGCTCGACCAGGTGTATGCGGAGTTCCGGGCTCAGGGCGCGGTGGTGATGACGGCCTGTCTGCCGGATCCGGGCTCCATGCTCGGGCTGCCGGGGGCGCTGGCGCGGCCGTTGGCCCGGCGGCAGCGGGCCGTCAACGCGGTCGTGCACGCGCTGTCCGAGCGGCACGGAGCGGTGCATCTGCACGCCGCGGAGGAGGAGTGGCTCACCGACCGCGCGATGTGGAGCGCGGACCGGCTGCACCCGGGGGAGCGGGGACACAGGCAACTCGCCCTTCGCTTCCACGCGTTGCTTGCGCAGGAGGGCCTGGCCACCGGGGCCGCGCCCGCGGCCGAGCCCGATTTCCCCGCGCCCACGCGGTCGGCGAGCCTGTGGTGGCTGGCCACCGCGGGGACGGGCTGGGTGGCCCGGCGGTGCACGGACCTGTTGCCGCAGCTGCTCACTCTGGCCGCCGCCGAGGTACGCCATCGGGCACGGGGCACCAGCGCCCGGCTCGACCTCAGCGCCTCGCACGCCGTGGCGTCCGCGCTGGCCGCCCTGTCGGTGGCCGAACAGCCGGACGCGGCATGACGGCCGCCCCGGTCGCGCCGGTCGTGCTGGATCAGCGGCGGCGTACGACCATGAAGCGGACCGGCGTGCCCGGGACCGCCTGAGCGGCCGCCGGGAGGTCGGTCGCACGGACGACCGCGATCACCGGGTACCCCCCGGTGGTCGGATGATCGGCGAGGAAGACGACCGGTCTTCCGTCGGGCGGTACCTGCACCGCGCCCAGGACCATGCCCTCGCTGGGGAGTTCGCCGGAAACGGCCCTCTCCAGCGAGGGCCCTTCCGTACGCAGCCCGATGCGGTTGCTCGCCGAGGACACCCGGTAGGTGCCGGTCGTCAGGGTGCGTAGGGCCGAGGCCGTGAACCAGTCGTCGCGCGGGCCGGGTGTCACGCCCAGGACCAGCTCGGAGGGTGGCCCGGGGTGCGGGACCACGTCCACGCGCGCGTGGACGCCGTCGAGGTGCCCCAGTGGCAGCACCATGCCGTTCGCGAGGGGCGGTGGACCCAGGCCCGAAAGGAGATCCGTGGAGCGGCTGCCGAGGACCGGCTCCACGGCCACGCCGCCGGCGACGGCCATGTAGCTGCGCACCCCCGCGCGGGCGGGGCCGATGTCCAGCAGGGCTCCGGCGGGGACGCGTACGGGCGCTCCCCAGGGGGCCGGACGCCTGTCGACCGTGACCGGGCAGGGCGCGCCCGTGACCGCCACGGTGACCGCCGAGCGAGGGCGCAGGGCACAGCCGTTGAGCGTCGTCTCCAGGACGGCCGCGTCCGCGGGGTTGCCGACGAGACGGTTGGCCAGCGCCGCCGCGGGCGCGTCGAGGGCGCCGGAGCGCGGTACGCCGAGGTGGGCGTGACCGGCGCGGCCCTGGTCCTGCACGGTGGTGAGGGCCCCGGCCCGTACGACGGACAGGGCCCGGTCCGTCATGAGCACCTCGCCGGCACGAACCGGACGCGCGTCCCCGGGGCCAGCAGCGCGGCCGGTACGCGCGCGTGGTCCCACAACACCGCGTCCGTCGTGCCGATCAGCTGCCAGCCACCCGGCGACGAGCGCGGGTACACGCCCGTGTACGGGCCCGCGAGCGCCACGGAGCCTGCCGGAACCGCCGTACGCGGAGTCGCCCGGCGAGGGACGTCGTACCGCGACGGCAGCCCCGTCAGATAGCCGAAACCGGGCGCGAACCCGCAGAAGGCGACCCGGAACTCGGCCGCCGCATGGATCTCGGGCACCTCCTCTTCGGGTATTCCCCACAGGGCGGCGACATCGGCCAGGTCCGGACCGTCGTACCGCACGGGGATCTCGAGCGCCTCCTTCGCGCGCGCGGGCAGTGGCGGGATCTCCCACGTGGGGAGCCGGGTCGCCAGGCGCACCGGGTCGTCCAGGCCGTCCAGCAGCACCGTGCGGGCCGCGGGGACGATTTCACGCACGGACAGGGAGCCCTCCGCGCGGCGGCGCACCAACTCGGCGTGCAGGGCCTGGGCCGCCTCGCCGGAGGAGACCTCGACCAGCAGGGCGCGGTCACCGACCGGCAGTGCCCTCATACGAACGCCTCCACGCGGACACCCGCGGACTCCAGCCGCTCGCGCACCCGGCGCGCCAGGTCCACCGCGCCAGGGGTGTCCCCGTGCAGGCACAAGGAGCGGGCGCGGACCGGGATGCGCTCCCCGGAGCGCGAGGTCACCGAGCCGGAGCGGGCCAGGCCCAGCGAACGTTCGACGACCGTGTCCGCGTCCGTGATCACCGCGCCGTCCTGACCGCGCGGCACCAAGGTGCCTTCCTCGGTGTACGCGCGATCCGCGAACGCCTCGGTGGCGGTGGGCAGTCCGGCCCGCTCGGCCAGCTTCAGGAGGCGGGAGGACGGGAGACCGAGGACGGGCAGGGCGGCGTCCGCGAGCAACACGCCGTCGACGACCGCCGCCGCCTGCTCCTCGTCGTGCACGACGCGGTTGTAGAGCGCGCCGTGCGGCTTCACATACGACACACGCGTGCCCGCCGCGCGCGCGAAAACCTCCAAGGCGCCGATCTGGTAGGCCACTTCGGCCGCCAGCTCGTCGGGCGGCACGTCCATCGCGCGCCGCCCGAAACCCGCCAGGTCGCGGTAGGAGACCTGGGCTCCGATCCGTACGCCCCGCTCGGCCGCCAGTTCGCACACCCGTCGCATGGTGACCGCGTCCCCGGCGTGGAAGCCGCAGGCCACATTGGCGCTGGTGACGACGGACAGCAGCTGTTCGTCGTCGGTCAGCCGCCAGCGGCCGAAGCCTTCGCCGAGGTCGGCGTTCAGATCGATCGGTGTCGTCATGAGGTTCCGTTCTGCTTCCGTTCTGCTTATTTTCCGCTGGTCAGGCCACGCGGTACTGCTGGTCGCGGGCGTCGGTGAGGAACATCCGGCCCGGTGCGTGGGTGATCGCGAAGGGCGGGCGGGACGCCATCACGGCCGCCTGGGGTGTCACTCCGCAGGCCCAGAACACCGGGATGTCGTCCGGCTCGGCCTCCACCGGATCGCCGAAGTCGGGGCGCGAGAGATCCTCGATCCCCAGACCGGACGGTTCCCCGCAGTGCACCGGGCTGCCGTGCACGGCGGGCATGAGGCTGCTCTCCCTGATCGCCGCGGCGAGGTGTTCGGGCGGGACCGGGCGCATCGACACCACCATGGGGCCGTGCAGCCGCCCCGCGGGCCGGCACTGGCGACCGGTCACGTACATGGAGACATTGCGGCCCTGTTCGATGTGGCGCATCGGGACGCCCGCCTCGGCCAGCGCCCACTCGAAGGTGAAGCTGCATCCAATGAGGAACGAGACCAGATCGCCGCGCCAGCGATCGACCACGTCCGTGGGCTCGTCGACCAACTCGCCGTGTTCCCAGACCCGATAGCAGGGCAGGAAACGGTGTTTCGCCCCCAGGGCGAAACACCGTCCACCTTCGGGTAGGCTGCATGCCGTGCGTTGCCAGAACCAAGCGCGTACACCGTGCTGATCGAGAGCCAAGACAGCACATGCACCTCCAAGCTTTGCCATATCAAACCGGGCTGGTTTCAACCCGGCTGGTGTTGATCGTGGAAGACCTGTTGGGTCGCTGACCCGCAGGCAGCGTGAGCCAGGAATCCCCCTGCTGCTTTAGCTGGGGGAGGATTCAAAGGAGCTCCTTCCCTCGGGTCTCGGGGAGCCCGATCAGGGCGAGCGCGGCGAGGGCGTACCCGATCGCGCCGAAGACCAGCGCGCCGCCCACGCCCCAACTGTCGGCCAGGAAGCCGACCGTGGTGGGGAAAACGGCGCCCACGGCACGCCCGGTGTTGTACGTGAAGCCCTGCCCGGTGCCGCGCACCGCCGCCGGGTACAGCTCGCTGAGGAAGGAGCCGAAGCCGCTGAAGATCGCCGACATACAGAAACCGAGCGGGAAACCGAGCACGAGGAGAAGGGTGTTGGCGCCGCTCGGGATGTTGGCGTACATGAGGATGCAGGCGGCGGAGAGGATCGCGAAGAGCAGGATGTTCCGCTTGCGGCCCAGCTTGTCGGTGAGGTAGCCGCCGGTGAGGTAGCCGATGAAGGCGCCGGAGATCAGGAAGGTGAGATAGCTGCCGGTGCCGACGACGGACAGACCGCGCTCCGTCTTCAGGTAGGTGGGCACCCAGGTGGCCAGCGTGTAGTAGCCGCCCTGGACACCGGTGGAGAGCAGGACCGCGAAGAAGGTGGTGCGCAGGAGGCCGGGGCGGTCGGCCGTGGCGGGCTGGAAGATCGCCGCGAACGAGCCCTTGTCGGCGCTCTTCTCACGAACGGCGGCCGCCTCCGGAGCGTCCTGCACCCGGCGTCGCACCCAGACGACGAGCAGCGCGGGCAGCGCGCCGGTCCAGAACATCACGCGCCAGGCCAGATCGTCGCCGAGGAACTCGAAGACCAGCGTGTAGACGATCACGGCCAGTCCCCAGCCGACGGCCCAGGAACTCTGGATCGCGCCGAGCGTGCGGCCCCGGTGCCGGGGGCTCGCGTACTCGGCGACCAGGATCGCGCCGACCGCCCACTCGCCGCCGAAACCGAGTCCCTGAAGGGCGCGGAACACCAGCAGCGTCTCGTAGTTGGGCGCGAAGCCGCAGGCCACGGTGAACACCGCGTACGTGATCACGGTGATCATCAGCGCTTTGACGCGCCCGATCCGGTCCGCGACCACACCCGCGATCGCGCCGCCGACCGCCGAGACGACCAGCGTGACGGTGGTGAACAGGCCGGTCTGGCCACTGTCCAGGCCGAAGTACGCCGCCAGCGCGACCATGCTCAGCGGCAGCGTGAAGTAGTCGTACGAGTCGAGGCCATATCCGCCGAACGCGCCGGCGAAGGCGCGGCGGCCCCGCGGGCCGAGCGCGTGCAGCCAGGCGAACGTGCCTTCCTGGACGGGGAGTCCATCCGTGCCGGATTGGGTTTCGGCGGTCAGGGCCTGGGATGGAGGGGTCGTGCTCATGGGCACCTCGCAGTGAGGGACGGAGAGTGCTTGAGGACTGAGCCGTGCCATGCCGTGCGGGAAGCGCTGGTCGCCGTGGTCCGCAGTGGTGCGGTCGGCGCCTGACCGCCAAGGTAGAGGATCGTTGAACGATCCCTCAATACCTATGTTGTTTCGTTCTTGTATCTGCGGTTGAATTCCGGGCATGGCAGAGCTGACGGGACTGGCCGACGATCGCGCCCTGCTGGGCCGCACCAGCACCGCCGAGCGGGTTTCGGACATCCTCAGGAGCCGTATCGCCGAGGGGTACTTCCCGCCCGGGACACGGCTGTCCGAGGACAGCATCGGCGGAGCACTCGGCGTTTCCCGCAACACGCTGCGCGAGGCGTTCCGGCTGCTCACGCACGAGCGGCTGCTGGTGCACGAGCTCAACCGCGGAGTCTTCGTGCGGGTGCTGACCGTCGAGGACGTCGAGGACATCTACCGCACCCGCACCCTCGTCGAGTGCGCCGTGGTCCGCGGCCTCGGCAAGCCGCCGTACGCCGTGGACGGCCTCGCCAAGGCCGTCGCCGACGGGCAGCGGGCGGCGCGCGAAGGTGACTGGAAAGGCGTCTCCACGGCCAACATCCACTTCCATCGGGAGCTGGTGGCGCTCGCCGGGAGCGCCCGCACCGACGAGCTGATGCGCAGCGTCTTCGCCGAACTGCGGCTCGCCTTCCACGTGGTCGACGACCCGCAGCGGCTGCACGAGCCGTATCTCGCGCGCAACCGTGAGATCCTCCGGACGCTCCAGGAGGGCGACCGTGACGGGGCCGAGCGGCTGCTCGCGGTCTATCTCGACGACTCGCTCACAGGGCTCGTGGACGTGTACGGGCGGCGGGTGGCCGACGGTGGGCAGGGGATCGGCTGAGACGGCAGTGACCGGGGTGAGCGTGGGGGGCGGCGTGAGCTTGGGGCCGGCGTGAGCTTGGGACCGGCGTGGGATTTGGGGTCTGGTGTGAGGTTCGGGGCGGACGTGGGATTCGGGGTCTGGTGTGAGGTTCGGGGACTGGTGTCGGGTCCGGGGACTGGTGTGAAGTTCCGGACTGGCGTGAGTCCGGGACCGGTGTGAGGTCCGGGACTGGCACAGGGCGCGGGGCGGCCGGTCGCATCTGCGTCGTTTCGACCGGTGTCAGACCGAGGACCTAGTCTGTGCACCGTGACTTCGCCTGCATCGACGGACCGTGTTCCGCCCCAGCTCAGCGCGGGGCCGCGCCCCGCTCCGGGCCCGGCCGCCGACGAGGGCCTGGCGCGACGGCTGCGTGCGCTCGCCTGCACCGCGCCGCTGCACGACCTCGACGTACGCAAGGCGAATCTCGCGGGCGAGTACACGGTGTACGGGATGGCGGAGGTGGCCCTCGCCGCCATCGACCTGGTCACACTGAACATGGACTTCGACACAGGCGCCGACCACGACCAGATAGTGGCCCGGCTCATCCCGCGCATCGCCGCCCAGGCCCCGCAGCGGCCCGTCGCCGAGCACGAGCGCGTGGCCCGCTGGGTCCTGGAGAACCTGATCAATGTAGGCACCGTCGATCGCGGCTTCCGGGCCGTATACGGCACCTTCGCACCCGACGGCTCCTATGTGCGCCGTGACTACGACTTCAAGCTGATCGAGGAGGTCCCCGGGTACGGGGGGACGGTCTATCTCCGTACGACCGACGAGGCGGTCAACGTCCTCGTCGGCGCCCTCGACACCGACGTCACCAGCGCGCAGATCGCCGCCGAGGTCAAGCTGGAAGTGCTGATCAGCCGCGGCCGGCTCGCCGACGCGCAGCTCGCCGCCGAACAGGCCCGGTACCGGACCGTGCAGTACTCGGAGACGCTCCGCAAGGCGCTCGACGCGACCCGGCGCAATGTACGGGCCGTCGACTGGCTCCAGGCCGTACCCGACATGATCGCCGAGGCCCTCGACCACGTCGCCGACCGCTATCGGCACGAGAACGCGATCCTCACCAACATCCGCAAGGCCCGGGACGAGTCCGAGGACCCCGAGCAGAAGCGCCGCGCCGCCGAGCTTGTCGACATCGTCAAGGACTGCATCCGCAGGCATACGCAGCTGCAGTCCCGGCTCCTGGAGGCCGGACCGCTGTTCCGCGCCGAGCAGGACCGGCAGGCGTTCGCCACCCCCATGACCACCTCGGGAATCGACCTCTACGGCCATCTCGTCGCGCCCCTGCTGCCGCTGCCCGTCGAACGGGCACGGCGCGTGACGGACGCGTTCTTCGCCCGCGGGACCGGGCTGCGCACGCCCGTGGCCGTGCGTGTGGGCGATCTCGTCGACATACTGCTGACGCCGCCCATGGAGCGGGAGCACCTCGGCGCGGAGATGCCGGAGCCGGACCTGATCGCCACGCCGGACGACAGCCGGTTCAGCGAGGAGCAACTGGCTTCCGCCATGGAACTGCTCGATCTGCCGGCCGATGCGCCGCGGCGGCTGTCCGGGCTGCTTGCGGACGCGCGCCGCCGCGATCCCGAACTGCCTTACCTGGTCGCTCTGTTGGCCGTTCACGCGGCCAGTCCGCCGGTCGGCACAGCCTATCGGCAGGGCGAGGAGAAGCTGTTGTTCGCCGTGGACGACGGGGTCGAGCTGGATGATCCGGAGTTCGGCGGGGCGGATCTCATCGTGGGGATGGCTTTGCTGGACGCGGCGGGGATGGCGGCCGATCGCAAGTGAATGCCGCGCCGGAAGAGCCGGGGGACCGCGGGCTGTTTTTGACCTGCGGGCTGTCTTTGACCCGCGGGCCGGTCGGGGCTCGTCGCGCCCACGCGGCGGAGCCGCTCATGCCACAGCCCCGCACCCCTGTCGGGGCACTCGTCCTCCCCCTCGTTTCGCAGAACGTTTCACAGAACAAGGAGTCTCAGCCGTGACCGAGCACGTCGAGTGGAGTGAGCCGGATGCCGTCGCCGCGCCGGCGAACGCGCCCGTCACCCCCGCCGACGCCGCCGACGCGGCGCGGCTCGTCTCCTTCGGGCTGCAGCCCAAGCTGCAGCCCGCGCGCGACCAGGAGTACGCGGAGCTGCTGCGGCGCTACCGCGAGGACCCGCCCTTCGCACGGCTCGCCGACGCCGTGGCCGCCGGGCTCGGCCTGGTCGTCCTGGAGGTGTCCCCGCGCGCGGGGATGGCGGTGACGGCCGCCGAGGACTCACTGTTCGCCGTCCGTATGGGTGACTACGCCCGGCGTACGTCCGCCGACTCCGTGGACCGCTTCCTGCACGGCCTCGCCCACCTCGCCGTCGCCGCCATGGCCTTCCCGCGCCCGGAGGATCTCGCGGACGACGGCTACATCGGGCGCGTCTCGGTCAACGGCGTCGACGCGTTCGTACGACAGGCCTGCCGCCGCCTGGAGGAGCGCGCCGAGGAACAGGGCGAGAACACCGACCCGGCGACCGAGGCGCCCGGCCTGGAAGCGGCCTGGCGGATCTGGGCGCGGCGCAGCTCCACCGGCGCCACCAAGGACGCGCGCAGACTCGCCGGTTCGACCACCGGCATCGTCGGCAAGGCCGTCGCGTTCCTCACCGACTCCGGGTTCCTGCAGCGGACCGGGGACGACGCGGGCGGGACATACCGGACCACGGCCCGTTATCAGCTCCAGGTCCGCGACATGGCGGGCAGTGCCGCGCTGGCCGAGCTCCTCGAGCTGGGCATCGTGCCGGTGACCGACGGCACCGCGACGCTGCTGCCCGCCGAGGAGACCGACGATCTGGAGCTGGCGGCCGGCGCCGGGCTGCCGTTCCACTCCTGAAGCCTCTTGAGCTTCTGAACCCCACCGACCTTTCCCGACCTTCCCAGACTTACGACGAGAGTCCGCCGCCATGTACGAGCTGTCCCGGGTCCGCCTCTACTCCATCGGTCCCGCCGGTGCGCGCTACGCCGACACCGTGCTGGACCTTCGGGGTGTCGGCGAGCCCGTGCCCGACCCCGCGCCCATCCAGGCGGAGTTCTTCGAGGAGGAGCCGGTCGGGCCACCGCGCCGGCCCGCGCCCGCGGGCGTGCTCTTCCTGGAGAACGGCGGTGGTAAGTCGGTGCTGCTCAAGCTGATCTTCTCGGTGATGCTGCCGGGCCACCGGAACACACTGGGCGGCGCCAGCTCCGGTGTACTGCGCAAGTTCCTGCTCGCCGACGACTGCGGTCATGTCGCGCTGGAGTGGCAGCACACGCTCACCGGTGAGTGCGTCGTCGTCGGCAAGGCGAGCGAGTGGCGGGGGCGCCAAGTCTCCAATGACCCGAGGAAGTTCGCGGAGGCCTGGTACTCCTTCCGGCCCGGACCCGGACTGAGCCTGGACAACCTGCCCGTAGCCGAGGCCACCACCGTCCGGCCCCCCGTCGAGGGCGCGTCCGGCGCGCACGGGCGGCGCCGCACCATGAAGGGCTTCCGGGACGCGATCACCGATGCGGGCAAGGCGTACCCGCACCTCGAAGTGCACTGGGAGGAGATCCACGACCGCTGGAACGAACACCTCGGCGACCTGGGCCTCGACCCCGAACTCTTCCGCTACCAGCGGGAGATGAACGCCGACGAGGGCGAGGCCGCCGGTCTCTTCGCGGTCAAGAAGGACTCCGACTTCACGGACCTGCTGCTGCGGGCGGTCACCGACACACGGGACACGGACGGGCTCGCCGACCTGGTCGGCGGCTTCGGCAACAAGCTGGGGCGGCGCGCCGAGCTCATCGCCGAGCGGGACTTCACGGCGGGCTCCGTGGACCTGCTCGGCCGGATCGTGGAGGCCGCCGAGGCACGGGCACGCGCGCGTGACATCCACGCGGGCGCCGAGCGGCGTACTCGGACGCTCGCCCGGCGGCTGTCCGCGCGGGCCGTGCAGGAGCGCGTACGCGCCGGTGAACTCGCGCAGCGCGTGACCGCCGCCGCATACGCCGTCACCCATGCCGAGGGCGCCCGCGAGCGCGGCGCACTGATCGCCGCCGAGCTGGCCTACCGGCATGCCTCGCTGGCCCTCGCCAAGGCCGAGAAGTCGGCGGCCGCGCAGAAGCGCGAGCTGGCCGACGCGCGCACCCTGCACTCGGCCTGGCAGGCCGCCGAGTCCGTGCTGCGGCACCGCGCCGCGGCCGACCGCTCCGCACGCGTGGCGGACGCGATCCGCGAGGCCGAGCGGGACGCCGCGCCCGCCCTCGCCGCCCGGGCCAAGGCCGCCGTCGACCTCGTACGAGCCCTGCACCGCGCCGCCGAAGGCGCCGAGGCACTCGCCAACGAGGAGGAGGAGCGGTCCGCCGGGCTCCAGGAGGTCGGTGAGTCGGCGTACGCCGACTCCACCGCCGCGGCCACCGCCGCACAGCGCGCCCGCAGCGAGATCGGGCATCTGCGCCAGCGACTGAGCGAGGTCGAGCAGGAGACCGCCGAGGCGGTGCGCGCCGGCTGGCTCGACGACAGTGCCCCCGACGCCGACCCGGCCCGCGCCGCACTCGCCGCCAGCGACGCCGAGAAGACGGCCGTCGCGGCGTGGGACACCGCGCGGGAGGCGTCCCGGCGCGCCTCGGAGCACGCTCGGGAGGCGGCGTCCGCCGAGTCCCGCGCGGAGCTGACGGCGGCCCGCGCGGCGGACGCGGCGACGGCGGCGGAGCGGGCGTACGACGGGGAGCGGCGCACCGCGGAGGCGTTGGCGGGGGAAGAGCGGCTGGCGGAGCTGCTGAGCCTGCCGGGTGCCCACGGCGCGGGGCGCGGCGGGGTACCGCTGCCCCGAGCGGGAACGGACGGCTCCGCCGCGGCAGGCGGTGCGGTGCCGCGGCCGGGGAGCGGGGCGACCGACGACGCCACCGGGCTGCCTGGTCAGGGAGCCGCTGCCGGCCCGGGCAAGGCCCCCGGTACGGCCGTCGCACGGGCGCGACGCGGGACGGCCGGCGCCCACGCCGATGTGTGGTCCCCCGCCGACGGTCCCCTCACCCCCGAACAGCTGGATCACTACGCCGACGAGCTGCGCGAGCTCCTCGACGACGGTGTTGCCTCCGCCGAGCGGCAGCTCTTCGAGCTGCGGACCGCGGCCGCCGACGACGCACGCATCCTCGGGGCGCTCGGCGACGGCGGGCTGCTTCCGCCGGGCCCGGACGTACTGGCCACCGTCGAGTACCTCGGCGAGCACGGCATCCCCGCGCTGCCCGGCTGGCGCTATCTTGCGCAGGCCGTCGATCCCGCCGACCACGCGCGCGTGCTGGCCGCCCGGCCGGAGCTCGTCGACGGTGTGATCATCACCGACCCGGACACCCACGCGCGCGCCCGCGAGGCGCTCGGTGAAGCGGCCCTCCTGCCGCGTTCCGCCGTCGCCGTCGGTACGGCCGCCGCGCTGCTCGCGCCGACCCCGGCCCCCGACGCGGGCGACAGCGACGTGTTCCTCGTACCGCCGAACCCGGCCATGCACGACGAGCACGCCGCCGACGAGGAGCGGCAGGCGCTGCGCACGCGGGCGACCCAGCGGGACGAGGAGATCCGCGCGCTGGCCGGCCGGCTCGCCAAGGACCGTGAGCTGGCCGCGCGGCTCGCGTCCTGGCGCACCGGCTGCCCGGCGGGGCGGCTCCTCGAGCTGGCCTCGGCCGCCGGGGACGCGCGGGCGTTCGCCGAGGAGGCCGAGACGGAGCTGGCCGAGGCGCGGACCGTACGGGCCGAGGCCGACGAGGCAGCGGCCGAGGCTGCCCTGCTACGCGATGAGCGCCAGGAAGCCGCCCAGCGGGCCCGGCGTGCCGCCGACGCGCTCGCCGGACTCGCCTTCCGGCTGCGGGAGCGCGCCGGCTGGCAGGTCAAGCTGCGTGAACTCGCCGACGAGGCAGCGGAGTCGGAGGCCCGGGCCCAGGTCTGCCTGGAGCGTGCCCGCGCCGCCGACGAGGACCGCCGTGGCGCCCAGCGCGCCGCCGACGACGCCCGCCGCACGGCCCGCGCGCTACGCGCCGAGCGCGCGGAGATCGCGGGCGCCCCCGACGACGTACCGGAGGACGGGACAAGTGCGGCGAAGTCGTCGCTTCCCGCCCTGCGCGAGGCCTACCGGGCCGCGTCCCAGCTCTACGAGAAGGTCGGCGTCGGCGCCGATCTGCGGGCCGAGCAGGCGCGCGCCGAGAGCGACGAGAGTGCGGCGCTGGCCGAGCTGGACCGGCTCAGCAACAAGGTACGCACGCGTGCGGCCCAGTTGCTGGAGTCGCCGGACGGTTCCGACGGGCCCTCCCGGCAGGCCGCCGCCGCCCGCGCCGAGGAGCTCGTGCAGCTTCTGGAGACCCGGGTGTCGACGGCGAGCGAGCAGCTCGGGCGGCTGCGCGGCGAGGCCGAGCGGCACGCGCCCGAGGACGGCGAGGCCCACACCGAGCTGGCGGAGGAGCTGGTCCCGCGCGACGCCGAGCACGCGCAGGCGCTGCTGCGCACGGCCACCGGTGAACTCGCCGCCCGCACCGAGGCGTTGAACCAGGCGCGCGAGGCGCACGCCGAACTGCTCGACGCCCACCGCGCCGCCGAGGACGCGGCCGGAGGCTTCGACGAGACGGCCGCCCTCCTCAGGGACCTGCTGCGCGAGCACTCCGACGACGAGCAGGAGGAGCCCGAGCCCTACCCCGGCACCCTGGAGGAGGCACGGCACTCCGCCGCCGAGACCCGCCGCTCCCTGCGCGGCTGCGCCGGCGATCTGTCCGCCGCCGAGGCCGCGGTGCGCGAGGCGAGCGACATCCTTGTACGGCATGCCAACTCCACCCGCTATGAGCAGGTGCGCACGCCGGCCCGTCAGCAGATCCGTGAGCTGCCCGCGTCCGCGTTGCCCGAGCACGCCCAGAAGTGGGCGGACGCGTTCGCGCCCCGACTGCGGGTACTCACCGACGAGTTGGAGCAGCTGGAGCGCAACCGGGACTCGATCGTGGACCGGCTGCGCGGGCTGGTCGAGTCCGCGCTCGCCACCCTGCGGTCCGCGCAGCGGCTGTCCCGGCTGCCGGAGGGGCTCGGCGAGTGGTCCGGGCAGGAGTTCCTGCGCATCCGCTTCGAAGAGCCCGACCAGGCCACGCTCACCGAGCGGCTCGGGGAGGTGGTCGACGAGGCCACGCGCGCCGCCGTCAAGAAGAACTCCGACATGCGCCGCGACGGCATGTCGCTGCTGCTGCGCGGGGTCGCCGCCGCGCTCCAGCCGAAGGGCATCGCCGTGGAGATCCTCAAGCCTGACGCCGTGCTGCGCGCCGAGCGCGTCCCCGTCGGACAGATGGGCGACGTGTTCTCCGGTGGTCAGCTGCTCACCGCCGCCATCGCGCTGTACTGCACGATGGCCGCGCTGCGCAGCAACGACCGGGGCCGGGACAAGCACCGGCACGCGGGCACGCTGTTCCTGGACAACCCCATCGGGCGCGCAAACGCGACGTACCTGCTGGAGTTGCAGAGGGCCGTGTCCGACGCGCTCGGCGTCCAACTTCTGTACACCACCGGCCTGTTCGACACGACCGCGCTCGCCGAGTTCCCGCTCGTCATCCGGCTCCGCAATGATGCCGACCTGCGTGCCGGGCTGAAGTACATCAGCGTGGAGGAACACCTCCGGCCGGGTCTGCCGAAGCAGGCTCCGGCCGGTGACGGGGAGGCGGTGCACAGCGAGATCACGGCGACCAGGATGTTCAAGAAGCCTGCGCCAAGCGCCCCTTGAGGGGCGCGGGGCTCTGACGTATGCGGCTCTGCCGCGTGGGCGCGACCAGCCACGGACGGCCCGCAGTCACCCCACGACAGCAACCTACCCATCCGCCTTCAACATGTCCGCGCACTTCTCGCCGATCATCATCGTCGTGATGCACGGATTGACGGAGACGAGATCCGGCATCACCGAACCGTCCGCGATCCGCAGACCCTCGACCCCCTTGACCCGCAGCCGCGCGTCGAGCGGGGCCGAGGCGTCGTCGTCCGCGCCCATCTTCACGGTGCAGGACGGGTGGTAGACGGTGTTGTGGGTCTTGTGGATGTAGTCGAGCAACTCGTCGTCGGTCCGGACGTCCGGACCGGGCGCCAACTCCGCGCCGGCCCACCCGCTCAGCGCGGGCTGCTCGGCGATGCGACGGGCCAGCTTCAGCCCGTACGTCATCACGCGCACGTCGTGCTCGTGCGTGAAGTAGCGCGGATCGACCATCGGCTTGTCCCGGTAGTCCCGGGTGCGCAGCCTGACCGTGCCGCGTGACTTCGCACGGGTGACGTTCGGCGTCAGGCAGAACGCGTTCTCGGACGTGGGGTAGCCCCACCGTGCGGTGTTCATGTCGAACGGCACCGAGCCGTAGTGGTACATCAAGTCCGGCCGGTCCAGGCCGGGTTCGGTGTCGTAGAAGATGCCCGCCTCCCACCACTGGCTGGACGTGGTGGGCATGGGCTGCTCGGCCTCCCACATGATGACGCCCTCGGGGTGGTCCTGGAGGTTCTCGCCGACGCCCGCGGAGTCCACCACCACCTCGACGCCCACCTCGCGCAGATGCGCGGCGGGCCCGATGCCCGACAGCATCAGCAGTTTGGGCGTGTCGATGGACCCACAGGACACGATCACCTCGCGGCGGGCGCGCACCGTCCGGGTGTGGATCAGATCCGGGTCCAGATACTCGGCGCCCACGCACCTGCGCCCGTCCAGGACGAGCTTCTTGGCCCGAACACCCGTCCGCACCGAGAGGTTCGGCCGCTTGTCCATGACCGGGTGCAGATACGCGACCGACGAGGACTGGCGGATGTTGTTCTCGTCGGAGTTGATCTGGAACCAGTTGGCGCCCCTGACCACGGTCTTGCCCGTGTTGAAACCGACAGTGGGAATACCCGCCTGTGCGCACGCCTCCAACAGTGCGGTGCCACAAGGGTCTTCGCCCTTGAGCGTGCGCAGTTTCACCGGGCCGGTGCGGCCGTGGTGGTCGCCAGGAGCGTCGTTCGACTCCAACCGTCGGTAGAGCGGGAAGAGTTCAGCCGCGCTCCACCCCGTACAGCCCCCGGCGGCCCAGTCGTCCAGGTCCTCCGCGGGTGCCCAGAAGGCGATGCAGGAGTTGTGCGAGGAGCAGCCGCCGAGCACCTTCGCACGGGCATGCCGCATGAAACTGTTGCCGCTGACCTGCGGCTCGACCGGGTAGTCCCAGTCGTAGCCGGACTCGAGGAGTCCCATCCAGCGTTCCAGCTTGAGGACGTCGTTGTCGCCGACGTCGCTGGGTCCCGCCTCCAGAACGCACACGGTGACGGACGGGTCCTCGGAGAGTCGGGCCGCCACCACGTTGCCCGCGGTGCCGCCGCCGACCACGACATAGTCGAACTCATCTACGTTCATGGGGAGTTGACCTCCTTGACTTGCTTTTCAGCCGGTCGTTCTTCGGTGCTCAGTCGGTGGCCGGGGTGCCCAGGGATGCCGCCGCGGTCGACGAGGGCTGGAGTTGGTGCTCGGCGAGCACTCCGGTCCGGTGCCGCTGCACGAACCAGTAGTAGGCGAAGCCCCCGCCCGCGACGATGCCCACGAACAGGACCGCACCCCAGCGCAGGTACCAGTGGTACGGAGCGGTCGCGTTGTAGACCGCCGAGCGCGGCCAGATCAGATTGACGGTCATCGCCGCGCCCCACACCACGGCGACGATGTTGACGAGCAGCCCCCAGCGGCCGAGCGAGAACTTGCCGTCGCCCGCGGGCTGCCACTTGCCACGCAGCCTGGCCACCAGCATCGGCCCGGTGACCATCAGATACGCCAGGTAGATCATGATGATGCCGATGCTGGTGACCACGGTGAAGATCTGCGGCTGGCGGATGTTGACCACCAGGATCGCCAGCGCGAGCAGACCGATGATCACGGTCGGCAGTACCGGGGTCTTGAACCGCGGGTTGACCTTGGCCAGCTTGGACGAGGCGGGCAGGTTGTTGTCGCGGGCCATCGCGAAGGCCAGCCGGACCGCCGCCGTGTGCACGGCGAGAGCGCACACCGTGACCGCGATCAGCACGCACCACAGCATTGCCTTGCCGGCCGTCGGGCCGAGCACGTCGAGCACGATGTACTGCAGACCGTCCGTGGACAGCTGTTCGCCCTTCAGGCTGGAGACGCTCATCATCGCGAGCAGCAGGATCAGGCCGCCAAGGATGAACGAGGCGACGATGGCACGGATGATGGCGCGCGGTGCGTTGCGCGACGGGTCGAGGCACTCCTCGCCGAGCGACGAGGCCGTGTCGAATCCGTACATCACATACGCGGACGCCAGCGAGGCCACCAGGAACGCGCTGAGATAGCCGAACGGCTGCCCGGCCCCATGGCCCTGGGTCTCCATGACCACCTGCGGGCCGCGCGTGATGTGCACCGCGAACAGGATGATGAGTACGACGGTGGCGACCAGCTCGATGAAGACGCCCGCGGTGTTGATGGTCGCCATCAGCTTCACACCGAAGGCGTTCACCAGGGTCGTGAACAGGATCAGCACGGCCGCCAGCAGGACCGCGTTGGTGGCGACGTCGTACGTCCCGGTCCCGTCGCCGACGAACTGGAAGGTGGACGAGATCTGCGGAAGCGTCAACTGATAGGCAAGCGCCACGGCCGCGATCGACACGATCGAGGCGAGCAGCATCATCCAGCCCGCGAGCCAGCCTATGTGTGGATTGCCCACCTTCTTCGACCAGTTGTAGACGGAGCCGGCCACCGGATAGCGGGCGGCCAACTCGGCGAAACAGAGCGCGACCATGAACTGGCCGATGAAGACCATCGGCCAGGACCACCAGTAGGCGGGACCACCAGTGCCGTAACCGAAGTAGAAGAGTTGGAAGGTGCCGGTGAGGATGGAGATGTAGCTGATGCCGGCGGCGAAGGTATGGAAGTTGCCAAGGGTGCGCTTGAGCTCGGGCTTGTAGCCGAACTCGGCGAGTTCGGAATCGTCGTTCTGTTGCGTTGTCGGTGGGTGGGCGGTCATGAGCGGCCTCCTGGATCGGGGAGAGGGGCGCGGCTCGTGCGGGTGCGGGACAAAGGGGTGGACGAGACGTGGGAGGAGAGAGTAGGGGGGCGGGGCGAAGGGACGGAAGAGGGACTACGCGAACCAGCCCTGCGGAGCCGGATCGGTGTTGCGCCAGATGTGCTTCGCCTCGCGGTACTCCGCGAGGCCGGACGGCCCGAGTTCGCGCCCGAAACCGGACTGCTTGAAACCGCCCCACTCGGCCTGCGGGACGTAGGGGTGGTAGTCGTTGATCCAGACCGTGCCGATCCTCAGCCGGGCCGCCACACGCTGGGCCTTGGCTTCGTCGGTGCTCCAGACGCCACCCGCGAGGCCGTAGATCGTGTCGTTGGCGAGCCGCACCGCCTCCGCCTCGTCGCTGAAGCGCTCCACGGTCAGCACCGGCCCGAAGGACTCGTCCTGCACCACGGACATGCCGGCCGTGCACTCGTCCAGCACGGTGGGCAGGTAGTAGAAGCCCTCGTCGAGCCCCTCGGGACGCTTGCCACCGCACCGCAGCACCGCGCCCTCCGCGATGCCCCGGTCGACATACGCCTCGACCTTGGCCCGATGCGCCGCCGAGACCAGCGGCCCGGTCTGCGCCTGCTCGTCGAACGGGCCGCCGAGGCGGATCTCCGACGCCCTGCGGACCACCTCGTCGACGAACCGGTCGTGCAGCGAGTCCTCGACCAGCAGTCGAGCCCCGGCCGAGCACACCTGCCCGGAGTGCAGGAACACAGCGGTCAGCGCCATGTCGACCGCCGTCTCGAAGTCGGCGTCGGCGAAGACGATGTTGGGATTCTTGCCGCCGAGTTCCAGGGCGACCTTCTTGACCGTCCCGGCCGCGGCGGCCATCAGCCGGCGGCCCGTGTGCAGTCCACCGGTGAAGGAGACCAGGTCCACATCCGGATGGTCGCCGAGGGGCGCACCCGCCTCGGGGCCCGCTCCCAGCACCAGGTTGGCCACGCCCGGCGGCAGCCCGGCCTCGTCGAGGAGCCGCATCAGATGGATCGCCGTGTGCGGGGTCAGCTCGCTCGGCTTGAGAATGAAGGTGTTGCCCGCCGCGAGCGCCGGGGCGACCTTCCAGGCCGTCTGCAGCAGCGGATAGTTCCAGGGCGTGATCAGCGCGCAGACCCCGACGGGCTCGTACACGACACGGCTGTCGACGCTCGCCGTGCCCGTGTCGACGACCCGACCCGTCTCGATGGCGGCCGCCCGTCCGAAGTAGCGGAAGCAGTTCGCGATGTCGTCGATGTCGTACTCGCTCTCGACGAGCCGCTTGCCGGTGTCGAGCGACTCGGCGCGGGCGAGTGCGTCCTTGTCGCGTACGAGGAGGTCGGCGACGCGTACCAGCAGGTCACCGCGGTCCGCCGCCGGAGTCGTCGGCCAGGGGCCCTCGTCGAAGGCGCGGCGCGCGGCGGCGATCGCCTCCACCGTGTCCTTGCCGCCCGCCTCGTCGACGACGCCCACCAGGGAGCCGTCCGCGGGGCAACGGATCTCTCGGGTGCGCTCGTCGAGCGCGCCTCGCCACGTACCGTCGATGAACAGATCAGGCATGGGAGCCTCCCAGTTGCATGATCAACCACTCATGGAAGATCCCGATGTGGTGCTCGTTCGGAACCAGCACACCACCCTTCCGATACGCTCGCGACGCCATCGTCGGCTGCGTACGCTCGCAGGCCTCGAAATCCTGTTCGTTGACCCGGTGGAAGAGCTCGACCGACTTCGACACGTCGGCGCCGGACTCCACGACCTCGGGCGCGTAGAGCCAGTCGCACTCGACGATCGTGCGGTCCTCTGCGAGCGGGAACATGCGGTGCAGGATGACATGATCCGGGACCAGATTGATGAAGACCGTCGGTTTCACAGTGATCGCGTAGTAGCGACGGTCCTGGTCGTCCGCTATGTCCGGCAGCCGGCCGAAGCCCTCGCTGCCGTCGACCGTGAACCCCTGGATGTCCTCGCCGAACTCGGCGCCGTGCCCGACGTAGTACTGGGCGGCGTAGCCCTCGGCGAACTCCGGGAGGACGTCGGTGAGCTCGGGGTGGATCGTGGCGCAGTGGTAGCACTCCATGAAATTCTCGACGATCAGCTTCCAGTTCGCCTTCACGTCGTACGTGATGCGCTTGCCGAGGGCCAGCTTCTCGGTGCCGTAGTGCTCGATGGCGGCCGTGTCGCCCAGCCGCTCCACCGCCGCGCCCATCACCGTCTCCTCGAAGGAGGGCGGCTCGTCGGCCAGACAGACCCAGGCGTAGCCGAGCCACTCACGCAGCGCGACCTTGACCAGACCGTACGCGACGCGGTCGATGTCCGGCATCTTGATCAGATTGGGCGCGGCGATCAGCTTGCCGTCGAGGTCGTAGGTCCAGGCGTGGTAGGGGCACTGGAGATTGCGGCGGACCTCGCCGGACTCCTCCGTGCACAGCTGTGCACCGCGGTGGCGGCAGATGTTCAGGAAGGCGCGCAGCTCACCCGTGCGTGAGCGAGTGATCAGAACGCTCTCGCGGCCGATCTTGACGGTGCGGAAGGCACCGGGCCTGGCGAGATCCGCGGAGCGCACGGCACAGAACCACATCGATTCGAACAGGAATTCCTGCTCCTGTCGGAAGATCTCCGGGTCCGTGTAGTAGTGCCCGGGAAGGGTGGAGATCAGGCTCGGGGAGATGGGGGACGGGGAGACGGGGGTCGTCGTCACGTGCGTACTCCTCAGGCGGGCGCGGCGGCGAGGCGGTGGGGGTCGAACAGACCGATCGGATGATCGGTGGTGCCCGTCAGGGCGAGATCGGCGACGATCTCGCCGACAACCGGCACGAACTTGAAGCCATGCCCGGAGAAACCGCAGGCCACGGTCACGGACTCCGGGTGCGCGGGGTGGCGGGCGATCACGAAGTGTTCGTCGGGGGTGTTGGAGTACATGCACGTGGCGGCCTTGAGGAAGGTGCCCGGTAGGTCGGGGATGCACCGGGACATGTGATCCGCCATGGCCTGGATCTCGTCCTCGTGGACCGTCCGGTCGATGGTCTCCGGGGTGGTCACGACCCCCTTGCGGAAGAAGGCGACCTTCGCGCCCAGCTCCGGCCCGTCGATGGACGGGAAGCCGTACACCTGGACTCCGGCCGCGTCCTCCCAGATGTAGATCGGGTGCTTCTCGGGGAGGAAGGGCCGTACTCCGCCCTTCGGCTGGAACCAGTACATGACCTGCCGCTCGATCGTGAACGGCACCCCGAGATCGGTGAGCAGCTGCGGTGCCCACGCGCCCGGGCAGAGCACCAGCTGGCTCGCGGTGTACGTGTTCTCGGCCGTGTGCACGCGTACACCGTCCCGGTACGGCTCCCAGCGCGTCATCGGCTCTTCGAAGTGCAGGTCGGCGCCCTGCCGGGTGGCGAGCTGGAGGTGCGCGGCGACGGTGTTCTCGGGACGGACGAGCCCGGCCCGCGCCTCGTACAGCGCGACCTCGTCGTCGTTCGGGTTCAGGGTCGGGAAGCGGCGGCGGATCTCCGGAGCGTCCAGCATCTCGTGGGGCAGGTCCCACTGCTCGGCGGAGAGCAGCGAACCGGAGACGGTCCGAGAGTCCGGCCGTCCGACCATCACGCCACCGCAGAGGGTGGCGACCTCACGGCCCGTCGCTCGCTCCAGCTCGTCGTACAGCTCGTACGAGCGCAGCAGCAGTGGTACGTACGCCGGGTCCTCGAAGTAGGACTGGCGGGTGATGCGCGAACCGCCGTGACTGGAGCCGCGGTTGTGGACCGGGCCGAACTTCTCCAGGCCGAGCACGCGGGCGCCGCGCGCGGACAGATGGTGGGCGGCGGCGCTGCCCATGCCGCCGAGACCGATCACGATCACGTCGTAGGTGGGGGACACGGGGCCTCCTCTGGCTTTTGGCCGGTCTCTTGACTCTTGATCGGTTTCAGCGGCGGATGCGGTTCATCTTCGGGTCGAAGAGGGGTTCGTCGGCGACGGTCGCGGGGACCTTCTCGCCGAAGTACTCGATGTGCACGCCGGTGCCGGTCGGGAGCGCCGGCAGCCAGGCGTACGCGACGCACCGGCCCAGCGTGTAGCCGTACGAGGCGCTGGTGACGTATCCCGCCGGGGCGCCGTCGACGTAGACGGGCTCCTTGCCGAGGACGACGGCGGCGGGGTCGTCGAGGAGGAGCGGGGTGAGCCGGCGTGCGGGTTCGGTTCCGGCGAGGCTCTGGAGCGCCTCCTGGCCGACGAAGCCGTCCTTGTCCATGCGGACCGCGAAGCCGACGCCCGCCTCGAACGGGTTGTGCTCGTCGGTCATGTCCACGCCCCACGCGCGGTACCCCTTCTCCAGCCGCAGACTGTTGAATGCCGACCGTCCGGCCGCGATCACGCCGTGCCGCTGTCCCGCCTCCCACAGCGTGTCCCAGAGCCTCAGCCCCAGATCGGCCGAGGTATACAACTCCCAGCCCAGCTCACCGACGTACGACAGGCGCATCGCCGTCACCGGGACGTGCCCGAGGTAGGTCTCCTTCGCGCGGAAGTAGCCGAAGCCCTCGTGCGAGAAGTCGTCGCGGGTCAGGGGCTGGACGAGGTCGCGCGCGAGCGGGCCCCAGACGCCGATGCAGCAGGTGCCGGAGGTGATGTCCCTGATCTGCACGTCGTCGGGTGAGTGCCGGGTCAGCCAGTCCAGGTCGGTGGGGGAGTTGGCGCCCACCTGGAAGCGGTCGGGGGCGAGGCGCGCGACGGTCAGGTCGGAACGGACGCCGCCCGCTTCGTCGAGGAGCAGGGTGTAGGTGACGGCGCCGGGTTTCTTGCGGAGGTTGTTGGTGGTCATGCGCTGGAGGAAGTCGAGGGCGCCGGGGCCGGTGACTTCGAGGCGGCGCAGCGGGGTCATGTCGTACAGCGCGACCTTCTCGCGGGTGACCTGGGCCTCCGCCGCGGCGATCGGCGACCAGTAGCGGGCCGCCCAGGCGTCACGCTCGGGGAGCTCCAGGCCGTCCACGAGGGGGGCGTTCGCCTCGTACCAGTGCGGGCGCTCCCAGCCGCCGCCCTCCAGGAAGTAGGCGCCGAGTTGCTGCTGCCGGGCGTAGAAGGGGCTGACGCGCAGTGGTCGTGGCTGTTCCATCGGCTGAAGCGGGTGGAGGACGTCGTACACCTCGACAAATTGCTGTGAACCGCGCTCACGGACATACGACGGTGAACGCTGTGCGTCCTCGAAACGCGTGAGGTCGCACTCGTGCAGGTCGATCGACGCGCGCCCGTCGACCATCCATTCGGCGACCGCCTTCGCCACCCCCGCGGAATGGGTGACCCAGACGGCCTCGGCGAGCCAGAAGCCACGGATCTGTCGTGACTCCCCGAGCACGGGCATGCCGTCCGGGGTGAAGGAGAAGACGCCGTTGAAGCCCTCCTCGATCTCCGTCTCCCGCAGGGCGGGCATCAGCCGGCGGCAGTCGTCCCAGCTCGGCGCCCAGTCCTCCTCGGTGAACGGGTACGAGGACGGCATCTCCATGTCGTTCGCGCGCGCCTCGTCGTACGGGAGGATGCCGAACGGGTCGACGGGAAGCGGCTTGTGGGCGTAGCTGCCGATGCCGATGCGATCGGTGTGCTCGCGGAAGTAGAGGTCGCGGTCCTGGAAGCGAAGGATGGGCCTTTCCGCTTCCTTTGTGGCGTCGGCGAGTTCGTGGAGCGGCTGCGTCTTCGCGTACTGGTGTGCCAGCGGTTGCAGGGGTACGTCGACTCCGGCCATGCGGCCGATGACGGGGCCCCAGAATCCGGCTGCGGAGACGACATGGTCGGCGGGAAAGGTGCCGCGGTCGGTGACGACGGCGGTGACGCGGCCGTCCTCCTGCTCGATGCCGGTGACCGTGTGGCGGTCGAGGAAGCGGGCGCCCTTTTCCACGGCGCGTTCCCTCTGTGCGCGGGCCGCGAGCACGGCGCTGGCCAGGCCGTCGTCGGGGGTGTGGAAGCCGCCGAGGACGGCCGACTGGTCGATGAGCGGCCAGAGTTCCTTGCAGCGGGCCGCGCTGACGATCTCGCCGCGCACGCCCCAGGCGGCGGCGTAACCGGCCCTGCGGTGCAGGTCGGCGAGGCGTTCGGGAGTGGTGGCGAGTTCGAGACCGCCGACCGGATTGAAGCAGGAGACACCCTCCACCTGGAGGGAGTTGAACTTCTCCACGGTGTACCGCGCGAAGGCCGTGAGCGTCTTGGACGGGCTGGTCTGGAAAACCAGGCCAGGTGCGTGCGAGGTGGAGCCGCCCGGGGCGGGCAGCGGCCCCTGTTCGAGAACGGTGACGTCGGTCCAGCCGCGGGCGGTCAGCTCGTCGGCGAGGGAGCAGCCGACGATGCCGGCGCCGATGACGACGACACGGGGACGGGGTGCGGGGGTGCTGGACATGCCCCTCCTTGCCGGGGTGGGGAGTGAACGCGCTCAGGGACGGGGGACGTTGGGGCGTTCGGCGGAGATGGTCGTGTCCGCGCCGTGCCCGGTGCGGACGACCGTGGTGCCGGCGATCGCGGTGACATGACGTCCGGCGACGGCCTGGTGGATCGTGTGGGCGGCGTGGGCGGCGTCGACACTCACAGGACGACCACCGACCGCAGCACCTCACCTCGGCGCATCTTGGCGAACGCCTCCTCGACCTGATCGAGGGAGATCGTCTCGCTGACGAAGGCGTTGAGGTCCAGCAGTCCGTACAGGTACTGGTCGATGAGGTACGGGAAGTCGCGGCTCGGCAGACAGTCGCCGTACCAGGACGACTTGAGGGATCCGCCGCGGGAGAAGAGGTCGATCAGCGGCAGGTCGATCTTCATCTCGGGGTCCGGGACGCCGACCTGGACGAGGACGCCGGCGTGGTCGCGCATGTAGAAGGCCTGTTTGTACGTCTCCGGGCGGCCCACCGCGTCGATGGCGATGTCGACCCCGAAGCCGTCGGTGAGCGCGCGGACGGCCTCGACGGGATCTGTCCCGCGCGAGTTGACCGTGTGGGTGGCGCCGAACTTCTCCGCCTGGTCGAGCTTCTTGTCGTCGATGTCCACGGCGATGACCTTCATGGCCCCGTTGAGACAGGCGCCCGCGATGGCCGCGTTGCCGACGCCGCCGCAGCCGATGACGGCGACGGTGTCACCGCGGCCGACGTTGCCGGTGTTGACGGCGGCGCCGTAGCCGGCCATCACCCCGCAGCCGATCAGGCCCGCCGCCTCCGGGCGGGCGGCCGGGTCGATCTTCACTGCCTGCCCGGCCGCCACCAGGGTCTTCTCGGCGAAGGCGCCGATGCCGAGGGCGTTGGTGAGCGGGGTGCCGTCGAGGAGTGTCATCGGCTGGGTGGCGTTGCGGGAGTCGAAGCAGTACCAGGGGCGGCCGCGGCGACAGGAGCGACAGGATCCGCAGGGCGCTCGCCAGGCGAGGACCACGTAGTCGCCGGGAATCAGGTCGGTGACGCCCTCGCCGACCACCTCGATCGTGCCGGCCGCCTCATGCCCGAGCAGGAAGGGGAAGTCGTCGGTGATCGCCCCTTCCCGGTAGTGCAGATCCGTGTGGCAGACCCCGCAGGCCTGGACGTTGACGAGGACCTCACCGGGGCCCGGGTCGGGAACGACGATCGTCTGCACCTCGACGGGTGCGCCCTTTTTGACAGCGACTACGGCACGGACCTCGTGTGGCACGACCAAGCTCCTCTGCTGTTGCGCAATACAAGATGGGTTGCGCGATGAGGAACATATTGAGAACGCCGTCATGGAGCCGTCAAGAGGCGGGCGTTAACCCTTGGCAAAAGGAATGGGGCGTCGGAAACCTGACGGACACACAACAGCGCGGGGCCGAGATTCTCTCGGCCCCGCGCGGTGGTGGGCCCGCGCCCCGAAGGGACGCGGGGGACTGCTGGGGACTGCGCGACCAGCCATCGACGGCCCGCAGTTCACGGACTACGGATGGTGCCCCCCCCCGCATCTCAGAAGCCGTAACCCATACGCCGGGACAACTCGGCCCCGGCCGCCACCGTCCGCTTCGCCAGCTCCGGCAGCCGATCGGAGTTCAGCCGATACACCGGACCCGACACGCTGATCGCCGCGATCACCTTGCCGTCGTGCGCCCGGATCGGCGCGGCCACCGCGGCGAGCCCCAACTCCAGCTCCTCGATGGTCATGCCATAGCCCTGCTCGACCACCGCCTCCAGTTCGGCGCGCAGCGTGGCCGTGCCGGTGATCGTGCGCTCGGTGAACCGAGGCAGTGAGCGCGCCAGCAGACCTTCCCGCAGCGTGGGCGGCATGTGTGCGAGCAGCACCTTGCCGCTGGAGGTGGCGTGCAGCGGGGTGCGTCGGCCCAGCCAGTTCTGCGCTGTGACCGACGCGGTGCCGCGGGCCTGCATGATGTTGACCGCCGCGTCGTCGTCGAGGACCGCGATGTTGACCGTCTCGCCCAGCTCGCCGGCGAGTTCGCGGCAGACCGGGACGCCCTCCTGGGAGATGTCGAGGCGCACCGCCGCCGCCCCCGCCAGGCGCAGTACCGCGGCACCCAGGTAGTACTTCCCGCGGTCCTTGGCCTGGGCCACCAGGCCGCGGTTCTCCAGGACACCGAGCAGACGGAAGGCGGTGGACTTGTGCACGTTCAGCTCGTCGGCGATCTCGGTGACGCCCGCTTCGCCGACCCGGGCGAGGATCTCCAGCACACTCACGGCGCGGTCCACCGACTGGACGGCGCTGACCGCGCCCTTGCCGTTCTGCTTCGGGGGGTTCTCCTCGGTGTGCTCAGCCTGCTTCTGCGTGCGGGTCATAGGTCAACTCTCACCACCTGGCGGCCGTGTTTGGGCCGCATCTGCGGGAAGCCCTTGACGTGACGGGACCCCCGCGCGGATTCTGTTGCGCATAGCGCTCCCTCATGCGCCATGCGAAACATCATGTTACCGAAGCGTCCGGAACCGGATAGGTCCCCGGACCACCTGGACCAGGAGGTCCCGGACCAAGAGTCCAGGACCGAGAGGGGGGCCCATGATTCCCGTCTGCCGCCTTGACGACCTCCCCGCGGGCGAATCCGTCCGTGTCGACACCACTCCGCCCATCGCCGTGTTCAACGCCGACGGCGAGCTGTACGCCATCGACGACACCTGCACCCACCAGGACGCCTCTCTCTCGGAGGGCTGGCTGGAGGGCTGTCTGGTCGAATGCCCGCTGCACGCCGCCTCATTCGATCTCCGTACGGGCATGCCGACGTGCCTCCCCGCACGCCGCCCCGTCCGCACCCACCGCGTCACCGTCGACGACGGAATCATCCACGTCCACGTGGCCGCGCAGGAGGGCACCGCCGCATGAGGAACGAGACCCATGCCGCCGGCACGGCATTCGCACGCGAACTGAACGCCGGATCCAGCCGTGCCGCTCCCGAGTTGAACCCCGCGCCCCGGCGTGTCGCTCGCGCGTCGAACGTCCAGCCTCGGCATGCCGCTCACGACGGCAGCGCGTGGCTTCGGCGCACTCACGACGGCAGCTCCGGGCTTTGGCGCACCCGCGAGGGGAGTGCGGGGCTTCAGCACACCCGCGAGGGGAGTGCGGGGCTTCAGCACACCCGCGAGGGGAGTGCCAGGCTCCAGCGCACCCGCGAGGGGAGTGCCAGGCTCCAGCGCACCCGCGGGAGAAGCGCCTGGCTTCAGCGCACCCGCCAGGACTGCGGCGAGTCCCGGCGTGCCGGCCATGACGCCTCCCTCCCGCGGGTCGCAGGGGACCGGAGGCCCGCCTCATGAGGACCGTGACCGTCGTCGGCGCCTCGCTCTCCGGGCTGTACGCTGCCCGCGAGCTGCGCGCCCAGGGGTTCGACGGACGCCTGGTGATCATCGGGGACGAACCCCACCACCCGTACGACCGCCCACCCCTGTCCAAGGACTTCCTCACCGGTCGCGCCGACGAGGACCAACTCGCCCTCACCGACGCAGAGGAGAGCGCCGAACTCGGCGCCGAGTGGCTTCTCGGCGTACGCGCACGTGGCCTCGACGCCCGCGGTCGCACCGTCCTCCTCGACGACGGCCGTACCGCCTCCACCGACGGCGTGGTTATCGCCACCGGTGCCTCGGCCCGTCGCCTCCCGGGCGACGACCTCGTCGGCGTGCATACCCTGCGTACCCTCGACGACGCCCGCACCCTGCGCGAGGAACTCGCCCAGGGCCCGCGCCGCGTCGTCGTCATCGGCGGTGGATTCATCGGTGCCGAGACCGCATCCTCCTGCGCCGGACTCGGCCACGACGTCACCGTCGTCGAAGCAGCGCCGCTGCCCCTCGTACCCCAACTCGGCCTCGAGATGGCCGCCGTGTGCGCCGCACTGCACCGCCGTGGCGGCGTCGACCTCGTCACCGGCACGGGTGTGGCCGGTTTGCGCGGAAGCCGCGTCGCTGCGGCGCGCGGGAGCCGCGTCGCCTATGCCGAGGCAGGCCGCACCGTTGTCGGCCCAGAGGGCAGTACTGCCTCCTCTCCCGCTGCGGAGCGCAGCCGGGACGGCGCGGCGCGAGCCGTCGTCACCGGCGTGGAACTCTCCGACGGCCGGATCCTGCCCGCCGACGTCGTGATCGTAGGCATCGGCGCCACCCCCAACACCGGCTGGCTCGCCGGTTCGACACTCGCTCTGCACGACGGTGTGCTGTGCGACGACGGCTGTGTGACCGGACTGCCGCAGGTGGTCGCTGTCGGTGACGTCGCCCGTGTCGGAGGTTCGCGAGCCGAGCACTGGACCTCCGCCACGGAACAACCCCGTGTCGCTGTGCGCAATTTGCTCGCCGGACGCGCCGTCGAGACCGTGCGGTCCCTGCCTTACTTCTGGTCCGACCAGTACGGCGCGCGAATCCAGTTCGCGGGGCGCCGCCACCATGCGGACACCGTCCGTATCGCCGAGGGCGCACTCGATGACGGCGCTCCGGCCGAAGGCGGGTTCCTCGCCCTGTACGAACGCGACGGCCGAACGACAGCTGTGCTCTCCATCGACCGGCCGCGCCCGTTCATGAAGGCGCGGCGCGAACTGGTCCGCAGCGCCGACCTGTTGGAGCCGACAGGCGCGGCGGCGACCTGACGGCTGCGCGGGCGGGCTTACGGGGGAGGGCCCGCCCCACCGACGTAGCCGGGTGACGCCCCGGGTGTTCCCCTTGGCCGTCAGCCGTCAGCCGTCAGCCGTCAGCCGTACTAGGAGTGCGACAACTGGCCGGTCCCGCCCTGCCGCCGTATTCGCTTCTGCGCGCGTTCGGCAGCGCGGGCCTGCCGTCGGGTCCGGCGCCGCTCGCGCCGTAGGGCCCGCGCGGTGCTGCTCGGCTCCGACACCACCCCGTTCCGCTGGTTCCACACCTGGCGTGTCACCCAGACGTCCAGGGCCGCCCATGTGGCCACGACCGTGCTGGCCACGCTGCTCAAGACCATGGGGAAGGCCAGCCAGGATCCCGCCAGCGTGGACAGGAAGGCGACCATCGCCTGAATCAGGGTCACGGAGATGATGAGCACCGCCCGCACGGCCGCCGTCCGCACCGGATCGGGCAGTCGCCGTCGGCGTGCGGGCTCCTCGATCCACAACGGCCGGTAGTACGCCTGCTCCTCACGCTCGTCCGTGTGCCCACCCGCGGCGAGGCCCTGCCCGCCGTCCTGCTCGCGCCCGCTCCTGACGCCGGCCTGCCCGCTCCCGTGGTCGCGCTCCCCGGCACCGCCGCGCCCGCTCACCTGACTGCGCCCGCCCGTGGCAACGCCCAGTCTGTTCACTTCCTCGCGCCCACCAGTCGTAGCCGTCCGTCCGTCCGTCCGGTCGTGCCCGTCCGCCGGAATGTCGCGATCCGGTGCCTGGGTAGCCCCTTGCGCCGCCGCCACGGATGTCGCAGCACCGATCCCGGGCGCCCCGCTCCGCTCCGCCGTGCCCATCAACTTGTCACTCCCCACCGCCCAGCAGACCCCTCACGCAGGTGTCATGCGACACCGGCTCCCCAGTGGCTGCCCGGCTTGCGCTGTTTTACGCCGCCTATGAGCGGCATGCGACCCGTGTGGCCGATTCCGCCCCCATTTCCCATAGAGAAGGACGAACGGCGTGCCTCGAAGATTCCCAACCAGCGAAGAATTCCGGCCAACTGACCAAGTTCACCGTTCCGATGCGGTCCGGTCCCCGGTGCCTGATTGAGGGAGGCAATCTCCCCCAATGAACGGACAACTGCCCATCTCTTGTTCCCCCAACTGGCCATGTCTCGTTGCCTTCGCGCCGGGTGAGCGACCGGACGCGCCTTCGAGTTACCTGTGCGTCGGTAGTAGGCTCACGCCGTTTGTTGACGCACATGTGTACCCCCAAACCGGAGGGGGGCGAGGTGGGGGAGGCCATGCGCTTTCGCGGGAAGTCCATCCGCCGGAAGATCGTGGCGCTGCTCCTCGTGCCGCTTCTGTCTCTGACAGGGATCTGGGCCTTCGCGACGGTCCTCACCGGGCGCGAGGCCAACCAGTTGTTCAATGTGTCGGATGTCGTCGAGAAGATCGGCTACCCCACCGAGGACACCGTCCGCGTCCTCCAGCAGGAACGCCGCCAGACACTCGTCTATCTCGCCGACCCTCGTGCCTCCGACGCGCTCACCGCGCTGAAGCACAGTCGGACCGCCACCGACCGGGCCGTGTCGAAGGTCCGCAAGAACGCCAAGGACCAAGACGTACTCGAGGCGATGGGAGGGGGCACCTCGGAGCATCTCAGCTCCATCCTGGACGCGTTCGACGGCATCGATTCGCTGCGCCGCACCGTCGAGGAGGGCACCGTCAACCGGGCCCAGGCCTTCGACCGCTACAACCGTCTGCTCGACCCCTGTTACACGCTGGTGTCCAATCTTCATGTGGTCGACAACGTGGAGATGGACAAGCAGGGCCGCGCCCTCGTCAACGTGGCTGTCGCCCGCGAACTGCTCTCCCGCGAGGATGCCCTCCTCGGCTCCGCACTGGTCTCGGGCCGTGTCACCGACGACGAAATCCGCGACATCTCCGACCTCGTCGCCCAGCGCACCCTGCTGTACGCCGTCAACCTGCCGCTACTGCCCTCCTCGGAACGCGAACGCTACGAGCGCTACTGGAAGAACGCCGACACGGCTCCCCTGCGCGTGGCCGAACAGGCCGTCGCCATCTCTTCCTCCGGCTTGCCCCGCGGCGTCACCGCGAAGAGTTGGGACAGGGCGGCCGGCCATGTGCTCAAGGAACTGGGCGATCTCGACGACAAGGCGGGCGACCGCTATCAGGACCGGGTCCAGCCGGTGGCCACCGGCATCATCGTCAAGGTGGTCATCGCGGGCGTACTGGGCCTCATCGCCCTGCTGGTCTCGCTCATCATGTCCGTGCGCATCGGCAGGGGCCTCATCCGCGATCTGCGCCGACTGCGCCTGGAGGCCCACGAGGCGTCCGGCGTCCGGCTGCCCAGCGTCATGCGCCGCCTCTCCGCAGGCGAACAGGTCGACGTCGAGACCGAAGTGCCGCGCCTGGAGTATGACAAGAACGAGATCGGCGAGGTCGGTCAGGCCCTCAACACCCTGCAGCGTGCCGCCGTCGAGGCCGCCGTCAAGCAGTCTGAACTGCGGGATGGCGTCTCCGAAGTCTTCGTCAACCTCGCCCGTCGCAGCCAGGTCCTGCTGCACAAGCAGCTCACCCTGCTCGACACCATGGAGCGTCGGACCGAGGACACCGATGAACTGGCCGACCTGTTCCGCCTCGACCACCTGACCACGCGCATGCGCCGGCACGCCGAGGGCCTGGTCATCCTCTCCGGCGCCGCCCCGTCCCGCCAGTGGCGCAAGCCCGTCCAGCTCATGGACATCGTCCGCGCCGCGGTCGCCGAAGTCGAGGACTACGAACGCATCGAGGTACGCCGACTGCCCCGCGTCGCCGTCACCGGGCCCGCGGTCGCCGACCTCACCCACCTCGTGGCCGAACTCCTGGAGAACGCCACGGTGTTCTCGCCCCCGCACACCGCCGTGCAGGTCGTCGGCGAGCGCGTCGCCAACGGCTTCACCCTGGAGATCCACGACCGCGGCCTGGGCATGGCGGCCGAAGCTCTCCTCGACGCCAACCTGCGGCTCGCCGAAACCCCCGAGTTCGAGCTGTCCGACACCGACCGGCTCGGTCTCTTCGTGGTCAGCCGACTCGCTCAGCGACAGAACGTCCGTGTCTCCCTCCAGACATCCCCGTACGGCGGTACCACCGCTGTCGTCTTCATCCCCGACGCGCTGCTCACGGACGACGTCCCGGACACCAACGGCATCGGGTTCCGTCTCGACCGCGCGCTGCCCTCGAAGGAGGGCCAGATCGAGGGCGACCGCAAGTCGGCGCTCTCCCAGGTGCCGGTGCACCTCCCTGGCCTGCCCACCTCGATCCTGGACGGGCCGGTCGAGTTGGAGGCGCCGGTCGAGCTGGACACCCTCAGCGGATTCCCGGCCGCCCTCGACGACGAGGACGGCGGCCAGGGCGGCCTGTTCCGGCCGCGCCGCTCCATCGCCGGTGTCCCCGTCGAGCAGCACGAGCAGCCCCGCGAGAGCCGCGGCGAGACGGCCCGCTCCGACGACGGCGGCGGCCATCCGGGAGCCCCGGTCTCGCTGCCGCGCCGCAGGACCCCCAAGCTCGTCAGCTCACACGGTCGTCCCGTGGCCCGGACGAGACCCCGACGCGGCGAGGCGGACGAGGAGCCCATGCAGGCTCTCGAACCCGTGCAGGCTCTGGAGCCGGTGGAGGATCGGGAGCCGGTGGAACTGCTGGGTGCGGCGGAGCGGGAAAGCCTGAAGCCGCCTGCCGTCCAGCATGCTGAGCGCTCTGAGACCTCCATGCGCCGTAACGGCGAGCGCACCGAAACCTCCGCGCGTCGTAACGGCGAGCGCGCGGAGACCCCAGGCCTCCGATCCGAGACCTCCGGTCTTCGAGAGGCCCCCGCTCTCCCCCAACGCACTCGTCGCACCACCTCGTCGTCCGGCACGGCTGAGACCCCCCCGAACTCCGACGCCGCGCCGGAAGGGGCAGAATCGGGTGCAAGCCCGCTGCCCCGCCGCGTTCGGCAGGCCAATCTGGCCCCGCAGTTGAAGGACGGACCCCAACGGCTTACGGAGCGTGACAAGGCCCGCAACGGGAACGGGGCGGATCTCGCCGATCGCGACGCCGACGAGGTACGCAGCCGAATGGCTTCGCTGCAGCGAGGCTGGCAGCGCGGCCGCGAGGAGAACGCCACGGGCGGCGAGGCCCAGGACGGCACAGCACCACGAACGACAAAGGGAGACGGTCGATGACCGCACCGAAGGCCGCAGGGCCTACCGCGACCACCAAGGCTTCGGGAGAGCTGAACTGGCTTCTCGACGACCTGGTGGACCGCGTTGCCAGCATCCACAAGGCGATCGTGCTCTCTGGCGACGGCCTCCCCACCGGGGCCTCGAAGGACCTGACCCGGGAGGACAGCGAGCACCTGGCCGCCGTGGCCTCCGGCTTCCACAGTCTCGCCAAGGGCGTCGGCCGCCACTTCGAAGCGGGCGGTGTCCGGCAGACGGTCGTCGAGCTCGAGGACGCCTTTCTGTTCGTCACGGCCGCCGGTGACGGCAGCTGCCTCGCCGTTCTCTCCGACTCCGACTCCGACGTCGGGCAGGTCGCCTACGAAATGACGCTCCTGGTGAAGCGGGTCGGCGTACATCTGGCCGCCACTCCGCGCACGGATCTGCCTTCGGGCGGGTAGTGGGATGACATGAGCGGAGACGGTCAGGGGACACGCCACTGGTTCGACGACGACGCCGGACCAGTGGTCCGCCCCTATGCCATGACACGAGGCCGCACCACCAGTCCGGCCCAGCACCGCCTCGATCTGATCGCGGTGGTCGTGACGGAGTCCCACACGGACGACCCCGGAGCGGACCACTCGCTGTCTCCGGAACACCTGGACATCGTCGAACTGTGCCGCGACGCCCCCCAGTCGGTGGCCGAGCTCGCCGCCGAACTCGATCTCCCCATCGGAGTAGTGCGAGTTCTCATCGGTGACCTCGTGACCGAGGAAATGGTCCATGTGACACGTCCCGTACCCCCCGCAGAGCTGCCGGACGAGAGTATTCTGCGCGACGTGATCAACGGCCTCCGGGCGCTCTGAGCTGGGCGGAAGCAGGGGACAGACGTGACAGGCTGGCAGTTCTGGGTCGACCGAGGCGGCACCTTCACCGACATCGTCGCGCGGCGCCCGGACGGCCGTCTGCTCACCCACAAACTGCTGTCCGACAACCCCGCCCGATACAGGGACGCGGCGGTCGCGGGCGTCCGCGAACTCCTGGCAGAGGGCGGTCGTGGAGCCGGTGGAGCAGACGGCGAAAGGGGGCGGATCGAGGCCGTCCGCATGGGCACCACCGTGGCCACCAACGCCCTGCTGGAACGCAAGGGCGAGCGCACCCTCCTTGTCGTCACCCGAGGCTTCCGCGACGCCCTGCGTATCGCTTATCAGAACCGCCCCCGCATCTTCGCGCGCGCGATCGAACTGCCCGAGCTGCTGTACGAGCGTGTCGTCGAGGTGGACGAGCGGATCGCCGCCGACGGCACCGTCCTGCGCGCCCCCGATCTGGACGCCCTCTCCGGGCCCCTCCAGGAGGCGTACGACGCCGGGATCCGCGCCGTCGCCGTCGTCTGCATGCACAGCCACCTCCACCCCGCCCACGAACAGGCCGTCGGTGACCTGGCCGCCGCTGTCGGATTCCCGCAGATCTCGCTCTCCAGCGAGGTCAGCCCGCTGATGAAGCTGGTCCCGCGTGGCGACACGGCCGTCGTCGACGCCTACCTGTCGCCCGTGCTGCGCCGCTACGTCCGGCACGTCGCCGATGAACTCCAGGGCGTGCGGCTGATGTTCATGCAGTCCAATGGAGGCCTTGCCGAAGCCGGCCAGTTCCGCGGCAAGGACGCCATCCTGTCGGGCCCCGCGGGAGGCATCGTCGGCATGGCCCGGATGTCGCAGCTCGCCGGCTTCGACCGTGTCATCGGCTTCGACATGGGTGGCACGTCCACGGACGTCTCGCACTTCGCGGGGGAGTACGAACGGGTCTTCACCACGCGGATCGCCGGGGTCCGGCTGCGGGCGCCCATGCTGGATATCCACACGGTCGCCGCGGGCGGCGGCTCGGTGCTCCACTTCGACGGCTCCCGCTACCGGGTGGGACCCGATTCGGCCGGCGCCGCCCCCGGTCCGGCCTGCTATCGGGGCGGCGGTCCGCTCACCGTGACGGACGCCAATGTCGCACTCGGCCGCATCCAACCGGCCCATTTCCCAAGGGTGTTCGGACCCGACGGCGATCAGCCCCTCGACGACGCACTGGTCCGTGACCGGTTCACCGCCCTCGCCCGCGAGATCCACGAGAAGACCGGCGACGACCGCACGCCGGAGCAGGTCGCGGAGGGCTACCTGCAGATCGCTGTGGCCAATATCGCCAACGCCGTCAAGCGGATCTCGGTCCAGAAGGGCCACGACATCACCCGGTACGCGCTGACCACCTTCGGTGGCGCGGGCGGTCAGCACGCGTGCATGGTCGCCGACTCGCTCGGCATCCGTACCGTCCTGGTCCCACCCATGGCCGGTGTCCTCTCCGCCCTCGGCATCGGACTCGCCGACACGACGGCCATGCGCGAGCAGTCCGTCGAAGCGCCCCTGGAAGCCTCCGCGATGCCCGGCATCCTCAAGACCGCCGACGACTTGGAGGGCGTCGCCCGGGCCGAACTCCTCGCCGAGGACGTGCCCGAAGGCCGCATCCGCATCACTCGTCGTGCTCAGCTCCGCTATGACGGCACGGACACGGCACTCGCCGTCGAGCTCACCCAGCCCGACGCCATGAGTCAGGCCTTCGAAGAACGCCATCGCGCCACCTACTCCTTCACCCTCGACCGTCCAGTCGTCGTGGAAGCCCTCTCCGTAGAGGCCACTGGTCTCACCGAACCCCCCGATCTCTCCGCCCTGGTCGCTTATGAAGGCCGCTCCGCCCCCCCGGAGACGGCCAGCCTCCACACAGGCGGCACCTGGAGAGACGTGCCCCTGCACCGCCGGGAGGAATTGCCCCCCGGTGAAACGGTCCCCGGCCCGGCGATCATCACCGAGTCCGGTGCGACGACCGTCGTCGACGACGGCTGGCGGGCCGCGACGACCCACGACGGGCATCTGGTCATGGAACGCGTGGCGGTTACGCAGAGTTCCGATCTCGACACGGAATCGGACCCGGTTCTCCTTGAGGTCTTCAACAACCTCTTCATGTCCATCGCCGAACAGATGGGCGCCCGCCTGGAATCCACGGCCCAGTCGGTCAACATCAAGGAGCGCCTGGACTTCTCCTGCGCCCTCTTCGACCCCGACGGCAGCCTTGTCGCCAACGCCCCCCACATCCCTGTCCACTTGGGATCGATGGGTACGAGCGTGCAGGAGGTCATCCGACGGCGCGGCGACAGCATGCGGCCGGGGGACACGTACGCGGTCAACGACCCGTACCACGGCGGCACGCACCTCCCCGACGTCACCGTGATCACCCCGGTGTTCGACACGGAGGGTGAGCGGATCCTGTTCTACGTCGCCTCGCGCGGCCACCATGCGGAGATCGGCGGTATCGCACCGGGTTCCATGCCCGCGAACAGCCGCGTCATCGAGGAGGAGGGCATCCTCTTCGACAACTGGCTGCTCGCCGAGAACGGCCGCTTCCGCGAAGCCGAGACGCTCAGTCTGCTCACCGAGGCGCCCTACCCCTCACGTAACCCGAAGACCAACCTTGCCGACCTACGCGCCCAGATCGCCGCCAACCAGAAGGGCGTCGACGAAGTCGCACGCATGATCGAGGACTTCGGGCTCGATGTCGTCCAGGCCTATATGCGCCACGTCCAGGACAACGCCGAGGAAGCCGTACGCCGAGTCATCGACGCCCTCGAAGACGGTGAGTTCGCCTACGAGACCGACTCCGGGGCCGTCATCCGTGTCAGCATCCGCGTGGACCGCGAAGAACGCTCCGCAACCGTTGACTTCACCGGTACCTCCGCGCAACTGACCACCAACTTCAATGCGCCCTTCTCGGTGGTCAACGCCGCCGTCCTGTACGTCTTCCGCACCCTGGTCGCCGACGACATCCCGCTCAACGACGGCTGTCTGCGCCCTCTCGCCATCGTGGTGCCACGCGGTTCGATGCTCGCCCCCGAGCCCCCGGCAGCCGTGGTCGCGGGCAACGTGGAGACGTCCCAGGCGATCACCGGCGCGCTGTACGGAGCCCTGAGAGTGCAGGCCGAGGGTTCCGGGACGATGAACAACGTCACGTTCGGCAATGAGCGGTACCAGTACTACGAGACCGTGGCCTCCGGATCGGGTGCCGGGGACGGCTTCCCGGGCGCGTCCGTCGTACAGACCCATATGACCAACTCGCGGCTCACCGATCCCGAGGTCCTGGAGTGGCGACTGCCGGTCCAGCTCGACGAATTCGCGATCCGGCGCGGCAGCGGCGGCGCGGGGCGCTGGAGCGGAGGGGACGGTGCCGTGCGCCGTATCCGGTTCCACGAGCCCATGACCGTCTCCACGCTCTCCCAGCACCGCAGGATCCCGCCCTACGGCATGGCCGGCGGTGAGCCCGGAGCGCTCGGCGCGAGCCGGGTGGAGCACGCGGACGGCACAGTCGTCGAACTTGACGGAAGTGATACGGCGGACGTCGGCCCCGACGACGTACTCGTCATCGAAACCCCTGGCGGCGGGGGCTACGGCCCACCGTCACGCGACCCCCATCAAGCAGGAGAAGAGATCGATGATCTTCGGGCGTTCTGAGCGCGGCAAGCCACCGGTCGAGCCCATCACGCTCAAGATCCTGGTGGCCGGCGGCTTCGGCGTGGGCAAGACGACCCTCGTCGGCGCGGTCAGCGAGATCAAACCGCTGCGCACCGAAGAGGTGCTCACCGAGGCGGGCCGCCCGGTCGACGACACCAGCGGTGTGGAGGCCAAGCACACCACCACCGTCGCCATGGACTTCGGCCGTATCACGCTCCGCGAGGACCTGGTGCTCTACCTCTTCGGGACGCCGGGACAGGACCGCTTCTGGTTCCTGTGGGACGAGCTGGCCACCGGCTCGCTGGGCGCCGTCGTGCTCGCCGACACCCGTCGCCTGGAGGACTGCTTCGCCGCCGTCGACTACTTCGAGCGGCGCTCCATACCGTTCGTGATGGGTGTCAACTGCTTCGAAGGAGCGGCCCGTTACCCGGCCGAAGTCGTCCGGCAGGCCCTCGACCTCGATGACGACGTGCCGGTCGTCCTCTGCGACGCACGCGACCGGGAGTCGGCCAAGGAGGTCCTCATCGAGGTCGTCCAGCATGCGATGGCGTATGCGGCCGATCGACGTGAGTCGGTCCCGACCTGATCCACGCCTGCGGCCCGTACACGCGCCGACACGGCCCGTACCCCCGCCGACCGGGGTACGGGCCGCGGTCCTGCACGCGCGCGTGGCTCACCCGGGGCGCACGCGCGCGTAGACCCCCATCGAGCTTCGTCAGCTCAGGCCCTCCTCGTGCCAGCCGAAGCTCTTCTCCACCGCCTTGCGCCAGTTCTGGTACTCGCGGTCGCGCACGGTGGCCTCCATGGACGGCGTCCACTCGACGTCCTTCTGCCAATGCGACTTCAGCTCGTCGAGATCGTTCCACACGCCGGTCGCGAGCCCGGCCGCGTAGGCCGCGCCCAGGCACGTTGTCTCGGAGACCTTGGGACGGATCACCGGCACCCCGAGGACATCCGCCTGGTGCTGCATCAGCAAATTGTTCTTGGTCATGCCGCCGTCCACCTTCAGGGTGGTGATCTGCACACCGGAGTCCTGGAACATGGCGTCCACGACCTCACGGGTCTGCCAGCTCGTCGCCTCGAGGACCGCGCGGGCGAGGTGTGCCTTCGTGACGTACCGCGTGAGTCCGGTGACGACCCCCCGCGCGTCGGAGCGCCAGTACGGCGCGAACAGGCCGGAGAAAGCGGGCACGATGTACGCTCCTCCGTTGTCCTCGACACTGGCGGCCAGTGACTCGATCTCATCGGCGGTCCGGATGATGCCGAGCTGGTCGCGGAACCACTGCACGAGGGCACCCGTGATCGCGATCGCCCCCTCGAGACAGTAGACGGGCGCCTCACCGCCGATCTTGTAGCCCATGGTCGTGAGCAGCCCGTTCTTCGAGGGGACGGGACGGTTGCCGGTGTTGAGCAGCAGGAAGCTGCCGGTGCCGTACGTGTTCTTCGCTGTACCCACGTCGTAGCAGGCCTGCCCGAAGACCGCCGCCTGCTGGTCGCCGAGCGCCGACGCGACGGGGACGCCCGCGAGCTGGCCGACCGCGGTGCCGTACACCTCGGCGGAAGACCTGATCTCGGGCAGCACGGCTTCGGGGACGTTCATCGCGGAGAGGATGGACTGGTCCCACTGGAGGGTCTCCAGGTTCATCAGCATGGTGCGCCCGGCATTGGTGACGTCGGTGACGTGCTGCCCGCCGTCCGTGCCGCCGGTCAGATTCCAGATCAGCCAGGAGTCGATGGTCCCGAAGGCGATCTCGCCGCGCTCGGCGCGTGCGCGAAGGCCCGGCACGTTGTCGAGCAGCCAGGTCGCCTTGGGCCCGGAGAAGTAGCTGGCCAGTGGCAGTCCGGTCTGCTCACGGAAGCGGTCCTGGCCGTCCGAGCCGCCCAGTTCATTGCAGAGCGCGGAGGTCCTGGTGTCCTGCCAGACGATCGCGTTGTGCACGGGTTTGCCGGTGGCGCGGTCCCACAGGACCGTTGTCTCGCGCTGGTTGGTGATGCCGAGCGCGCTGAGCTGTTCGGCGCGCAGCCCGGCCTTGGCGATCGCTCCCGCGACCACCGCCTGCACCTTGGACCAGATCTCGGTGGCGTCGTGTTCCACCCAGCCCGGCTTGGGGAAGATCTGGCGATGCTCGCGCTGGTCGACGGCGACGATCGCGCCGTCCCGGTCGAAGATGATGCAGCGGCTCGAGGTGGTGCCCTGGTCGATTGCGGCGACGTACTTCTCGGCGTTGTCCGTCATGACGTCCCCTTCGTCAGAATGCTGCGTGGTAGATCGCGGCCGCCGATGGCGGCACCCGTGATCGGGCCGACCACCGGGATCCAGGAATAACTCCATTCCGAGGTGCCCTTGTTGGGAATCGGCAGTAAAGCGTGGGTGAGGCGCGGGCCAAGGTCGCGGGCCGGGTTGATGGCGTACCTGGTGGGGCCGCCCAGCGCGAGGCCGATGCCGCAACGAGAAGGGCGATGAGCAGGACGGGCAGTCCCGCGTCGCCGATGCCCGTCACGTGCTCGTCGCCGCCGACCATGGCCAGAACGGGCAGCATCAGCCCGATGGTCGCGATGATCTCGCTTATCAGGTCCTGCACGGGATGGTTGATCTCGGGCCGGATCGAGAAGATGCCCAGAGTCTCGATGGCGTTGTCGTCGTCGGCGTTGAGGTTGAAGTTGAACTGGCCCAGGTAGAGCAGCCAGCAGAGCGTGGATCCGATGATGGCGCCGGCGAACTGTCCCGGGATGTAGAAGGGCACGTCCTCCCACGGAGCCGAGGTGTAGGCGCCGGCGAGCACGCCGAATCCCCACCCGACGACCCAACCGGCTCCCTGCGCCTTGGACTTGTTGAGGGTGACCGCGGCGCAGACGCCCGCGCCGAACAGAATTCAGAATCGCGGTGCCGATCAACTCGCCCACAAATATGTCTCCGTTGCTCATGGCGGCTCCTAGACCTCGCCCGGAGCGATCCGCCCCGGGCCACCGTGCAGGGTGCGTTTCCCATGGCTACTTCAGCCGAGGGCAGCGAGGTCCTGTCCCGCGCCCCGCCCGGTGTCCGTGACGAGCGTGCCGTCGCAGCGGAATCGCCCGTGGGGACGGCCCTTGGTGCAGGTCGGAATCCCGAGCGGCGCGGTGGCTGAAGGCGCCCGAATGCGGCGATGCCGATTGACACCCGGAAGTGTTCACCGGCGCCCAGAGGGCGTCAAGGTCGGCGACGGCAACGGTTGAAGGCCATGAACGAGGCAAGATCCGGGCCCGTACGGGCCTCACCGGCAGTCTGGCCGCAGGCCGACCGACTCACGCGCCACCCCCGTCCCACAGGTGTCCAACATCGCCCGTCGCAGGCCCGAGTCCCGGGGAGTGAGGGCTAGGGCCTGTCCGGCGGATCATGCCGGTGAGCGGGGCTTGGCACGCCCATCTGCGGCGTTGTCGTCGGTCAACGACGCTCCGCGTCGCCTCCCTCCTCCGCCTTGCAGCTGCACGCACCAACCCCCGCTCCCCGTCCGCCACCACGTCGAGCACCTCCCACGCGGTGGCGTCGACACCGACGGTACGTGGCGGATCGCCGAGTTTGGCGGCCGGCCGGTCGGCATACAGTGCATGCCCGTACGGCCCCGACATCGACAACAGGAACCGCGACCTGTGCACCGACCGGACAGGGACCCCGGAGGAATCCACGAGCAGCACCCCGGACACGTCGGGCGATCCGGTGAGCAGCGCCCGCACCTGCCCCGCGGATGCCGTCGCGGGCAGCAGCGCGGCCGGTCGCACGAACTGCCGTACCGACGGCCCCGACCGGGGCGCCGCCGTGACGCCGGGGGAGAGGGCCGGAACGTATACGTCCGCCGCAGGCAGCCGGGCGGGCGGCGCGAAGAGCTCGCCTTGCGCCAGCTGCGCGCCCGCTGATACCGCGGCCGCGCACTGAAGCTCCGTCTCGACTCCCTCGACCGACAGCAGTGCGCCCAACTGCTCGCACAGCGTCCGCATCGCCCGCACCGCCGCCGGCCGCGCGAGCAGGGACACGTCGAGCTCCACCAGCTCGGGCGCGAGATCCGTGAGCAGCCGCAGCGGTACGTCGCCGTCGCCCACCCCGTCGGCGCAGATCCGGAAACCCTCGGCCCGCAACGCGGCAACCGCCTCCAGCAGGGCGCGCTGTGGCACGTGCGTGTACGGCGGACCGACATCGACCGTCACTTCCCAGGGCTGCCGGCAGGCTTCGCGCACCGCGTTGCGCAGCGCCGCCAGTCTGCCGAGATCGGCCAGGGTCCCTGCGAACACGTTGACATGTAGCGGCAGCAGCGTCTCCTTGCGGGCCGCCGCCCGGATCGCCAAAGCGGCCAGCCGACCGTCGAGCTCGGGGTCCCGGCGGGCCTGCGCCAAGATGTCACCAGCATCCGGACGAGCGAGTATCTCCAGCGCCGCAATTCCTCCGGTCGTCAGATTGGCGACCGGCTGGAACGCGAAGCGGACAGTATCCGTCCAGGAGGGCACGGGAGCATAATGACGCCGCCCGCGCACGCCCGGGCGCGATTCATGAGCTGTTCACGCAGCAATCCGAGGTCGTCACACCGGGTGCGCAGGATTGCCGGACGTTTGCGCACGGACGGCCACCGAGATGGGCATACGTGGCGGTCACCGAGAGGGCGTACGGGCGTACGCGCGGCTGCCGACTCAATGCACGGCGATGACCGATGACCCGTGTCCGAACAACCCCTGGTTCGCGGTGATGCCCACTCGCGCGCCGGCGACCTGGCGGTCGCCCGCATCGCCTCGCAGCTGCCATGTCAGCTCGCACACCTGGGCGATGGCCTGTGCCGGCACCGCCTCCCCGAAGGACGCCAGCCCACCGCTGACGTTCACTGGTATGCGCCCGCCGAGCGTCGTGGCACCTTCCCGCAGCAGCTTTGCCGCCCCGCCCTCACCGCACAGCCCCAGATCCTCGTACCACTGCAACTCCAGCGCCGTGGACAGGTCGTACACCTCGGCAAGTGAGAGATCCTCGGGAGCGATGCCCGCCTCCTCGTACGCGGCCCGCGCGATCGATGCCCGGAAGCTGTCGGCCGGGGGCTCCACCGCGATCGCGGAGTCCGTGGCGATGTCCGGGAGATCCAGCACGGTGTTGGGGTAGCGCGGCGTCACCGTCGACACGGCGCGGATCCGCACGGGATCAGCCGCCCCGTGCCGTCGCGCGAACCCCATGCTCGACAGCACGAGAGCCGCGCCCCCGTCGGAGGTCGCGCAGATGTCGAGCAGCCGCAGCGGATCGGAGACGACAGCGGAGCCCGCCACCTCTTCAGCGGTGACCCTCGTCTGGTACCGCGCGTTCGGATTCAGTGCCCCTTGGGCGGCGTTTTTCACCTTGACGTGCGCGAAATCCTCGAGAGTGTCCCCGTGCACAGCCATCCGCCGCCGTGCGTAGAGCCCGAAGTACGTGGGATTCGTCGCTCCGAGAACCCGGAACCGCAACCAATCGGGATCGTCCGGCCTGTCCCCGCCCGCCGGACGGAAGAACCCCTTGGGTGCCGCGTCCGCGCCCACCACGAGCACCACGTCGGCGAGACCCGAAAGGATCTGCGCCCGCGCCGCGTTGAGTGCCTGCGCCCCGGAGGCGCACGCCGCGTACACACTCGTGACCCGCGCGCCCTGCCAGCCCAGCGCCTTCGCGAATGTCGCCCCCGCCACATATCCGGGATAGCCGCCGCGCACGGTGGCCGCGCCCACGACCGAGCCGATGTCCCGCCAGTCGATACCCGCGTCGGCCAGCGCCGCGCGCGCCGCCACGATCCCGTACTCGACGAAGCTGCGCCCCCACTTGCCCCACGGGTGCATGCCCGCGCCGAGCACCGCCACGTCGCTGCTCATGCCGTCACCCCCGTAGGCCTCATGCCCCTCATGCCGTCCCCTCTGTCGGCCGCCAGTGCCATGTCGTCCAAGTCGTCTCCTCGTCCTCGTTCAGCACGCCGGGGACGACCTCCACCTCCATGCCCACCGCCAGGTCGGCGACGGCGATCCCGGGAACCGCCTGACCGAGTACGACGATCCGCTCGGATTCCAGCTCCACAGCGATCAACGCGCAGGGCTCCCATGAGAGTTCCGGATCGGTCACATACGGTGACGGAGGCCGGTACTTGCTGTCCGTGTACGACCAGACGCGACCACGCCGGGACAGCGGTACCTCGATCAGCTCGCCGCCCCGACAGCCCGGATTGCGACAGAAGGCGTCCTCGCGGGGGAAGAAGACCGAGGTGCACGCCGAGCAGCGCGTGCCGAGCAGACGGAAGTCGTCCCCGCTCTCGCCGGCGAACCATCCGGTGACCACGGGTGAGCGTGTACGTGACAAGATCCCTCCATGGCGCTTGAGCTGACGGATCGTCAGAAGTCTGCCATGGGTAACGGAAAATCGGCAGGGTGATGTGGAGAACCATGCAGGCACCCCGGGCGTCGGAGTATCGGGAGGGGCGGCCGGGGCCCACGGGGGTGGTTCCGGCCGCCCCTTGTTGCCGCATGGCGTGGGCCGTATGCGATCCCTTCCTGCACGGAACCCGCGTCTGATAGATGGAGGGGACATGACACGACTTTCGACCGCCGTGCGCGGCCTGGTGACCACACTCACCGCTCTGCTGGCCGTGACTTCGGCCTCGGTCACTGCCCGGGCGACGCCCGAGCCGAAGGCCCCCGAGGACTTCGTAACCCTGCGATCCGTAGACCCGACGATCATCCAGGAGATGCGCTACTTCACGCCGCACAACTTCGTGGGCGAGCGCATCGACGGCTACCTCCAGCCGATCTGCATCCTGACCCGGCCCGCCGCCGAAGCCCTTCACCAGGCCCAAGTGGCGCTGCTGCGCAAGGGCTACACCCTCAAGGTGTACGACTGCTACCGGCCGCAGCGCGCTGTCGACCACTTCGTCCGCTGGGCCGAGGACCTCGACGCCGAGTCGATGAAACCGGAGTTCTATCCGCAGGTCGACAAGACCCGCCTGTTCGAGGACGGTTACATCGCCGAGAAGTCCGGACACAGCCGCGGCTCGACCATGGACCTCACCATCGTCAGGTTGCCGGCGAAGCCGACCAGGCCGTACACCCCCGGCGAGCCCCTTGTGCCCTGCTACGCGCCCCAGGACGAGCGGTTCCCCGACAACTCCGTGGACATGGGGACCGGCTTCGACTGCTTCGACACCCTCTCCCACACCGTGGACCCGCGCATCCAGGGTGCGCAGCGCGCCAACAGACTGCTCCTGAAGAGCACCCTGGAGGACCTCGGATTCGTCAACCTCGCCGAGGAATGGTGGCACTACACGTACAAGCCTGAGTCGTATCCGGACACCTACTTCGACTTCCCGGTGTCCAAAAAATCCCTGACTTCGTCCGACTGAGCCATGCCGGCCCGCCCTCCGGCGACGGGGCGGGCCGACATCCGAAGCCGCACCGAGGACGCCCCGAAGAGGAGTCGCCGTGATCGGATACAGTCCGCGGCGTGCCCGCACCCTCGCACCCATCCGCCGACTTCGCGCCGGACTCGCACTGTTCGAGTTGCGGAACACCCTACGGAGAGGGCGTCTCCGGCTGGCCCCGCACCTGCGCCGCCTGTGACACCGTGGCCTACCGCAATCCACTGCCGGTCGCGGTAGCCCTGCAACCTGTGTACGACGCCGGCGGCACCGCGCTGGTCGTCATCACCCGGACCATCGCTCCCGCGCGCGGAGGCATCGCGCTGCCCGGAGGATTCATCGACTACCGGGAGGACTGGCGGCACGCCGTCGTCCGGGAACTCAAGGAGGAGACGGGTATCGACGCGGCGAGCCACGAGGTGCGGCTCGCCGACGCGATGAGCTCTCCCGCCGGTCACCTGCTGCTCTTCGGGCTCCTCCCGACGCGCCCGGCTGCCGAACTGCCGGCGTCCGCCGCCACGGACGAGACCGAGGGCTGGCACCTGCTGCGCAGGCCGACCGAACTCGCCTTCCCACTGCACACCTTGGCGGTCCACGCGTGGTTCGAGGGACGGTACGCCTGAAAGGCCGCCGTGGAGCCCCTCAGGGCTTCGTCACGGCGCCTCCGAGGCCCCGCACCCGCACCGGGTACCCCGGCTCGCTCGGGCCGCGCTCCCCGTCCCGCCGGACGACCACGTGCTGCCCCTTCCAACGCGTCACATAGCGTTCGACTTCCGGCTCGTCCCACCCGTCGCCCGTGTCCGGCACCACGAGCCCGCCGCCGACACGCCCTTGCGCGGGAGCCCACACCTCCAGCTCCACACCGCCGTCGACACCCCGAACGGGCACGACGGCACCCGCGCGCGCCAGCACCGGAATCCGCGAAAGGGGGGCGTCGACCAGCACCTGGGCCGGCCCTTCGTACGCCTTCTCGGTGACCGTGTCGTACCAACGCCCCCGCGGCAGTTGCACCGCGCGCCGATCAGCCCCGTGGTCCAGCACCGGTGCCACGAGGAGACAGTCGCCGAGCAGGAACGCGTCCTCGCAGTCACGCAGTGCCCGGTCCTCGGGCGCGCCCCACCACACGGGCCGCACATACGGTGCACCAGTGCGGCGTGCCAGATGCGCAAGCGTCATGAAGTACGGAAGCAGCCGCCGCCGCTCAACGAGCGCCACGCGCGCGTGCGCCAGGACCTCGTCACCGAACTCCCAGGGCTCTCTGCGCCCCGCTCGCAGGCTCGCGTGCGTGCGGAAGAGCGGGAGGTACGCGCCGAGCTGGAGCCACCGCAGAAACAGCTCGGGCGACGGGCTTCCGTCGAAGCCGCCCACATCGGGCCCCGAGTACGGCACCCCGCACAACCCGAGCCCCATCACCAGCGACAGCGACGCTCGCAATCCGGGCCACCCCGTGGCCACGTCTCCGGACCAGGTCCCTCCGTAGCGCTGCATTCCTGCCCACCCGGAGCGCGAGAAGAGGAAGGGCCGCACCTGGGGGGTCAGTTCGTGCAGGCCCTCGTACGCGGCCCGCGCCATGCCCAGGGCGTACACGTTGTGCGCCTCTCGATGGTCACCGTCGTGTCCCTCCAGGGAGTGTCGCGCCGAACGCGGCAGGGTCGATTCCCCGAACGCCGTGAACGACGTCGGCTCGTTCATGTCGTGCCAGAACCCCGCGAACCCCTGCGCCAGCCGCTCCTCGTAGAGCCCGCCCCACCACCGCCGCACGCGCGCGTGCGTGAAGTCCGGATAGACCGACTCCCCGGGCCATACGACACCCCGCACGAGCCGTCCCGAGGCATCCCGTACGAAAGCGTCCTCGGTGGAGCCGCTGTCATACACGGCGTTGCCGGGCTCGGCCTTGACCGCCGGGTCGACGATCGACACGAGCCGGATGCCGTCGCGGCGCAGCTCCCTGGCGAGCTCCGGCAGTTTCGGAAAGCGCTTCCGGTCGACCGTGAACACCTGGTGTGCGTCGTAGTGGTCGATGTCCAGATGGACCGCGTCGAGGGGCAGACCGCGCTCGTGATAACCCGCCACGATCCGTCGCACCTCCTGCTCGTTGCCGAAACCCCACCGAGCGTGATGGTGCCCCAGCGCCCACGCGGGCGGCAGCGCGGGCGCCCCGGTGAGTGAGGCCCAGGCATGCAGCACGCGTGCGGGGGTACCCACCATCACCCAGCAGCGCAGTGGGCCGCCGTCCATCCGCAACTCGCACGTCCCTGACCGGTCGTGCCCGGAGCCCGCACCCTCCTCGCCCTCGCGCAAGGTCACCGTGCCGTCCCACGAAGTGTCGTGGAACACCAAGTGCGTGCCCGCGTCGGCGACCACCATCTGCACGGGCATCGTGATGTACAGCGGGTCCTCGCCCGGCGCGAACGCGTGGCCGGGATCCGTGTTCCACAGCCGGTACGTCCCCTCGCGCAACGTGGGTCCCGCCGCCCGCCCGCCCAGACCGAAGAACCGTGCGTCGGCGGCCACTTCGGAGCGTTGCATCCAGCGTGCTGCGCCCCCGTCGACGTGCTCCCACCAACGAGGCGGCAGATCGCGGCGCAGGATCACACCACCAGGGGTGCGCACCTCGACGGCACCGTGCCGCGAGACGACGACCGTCACCCGCTCGGCCACCACCCGCCAGCCACCGTCCTTGTCGGGCTCCAGGACGGCCCGCGGGTCCGGCTCCGGGCAGCGGCCCGCGAGCGCGTACGACGGCTCGGGACGGGCTCCGTCCCAGCCCCAGAACACCGCTCCGCCCACCGCGACCGTGATCCGCAGCTCGGACCGGCTGAACCGGACGACACCGCCCCCGGGCCCGGTCTCCACACCCTGCACCGGGCCCGGCACCCGCGCCCGCTCGGCACCCCGCTGCGGCAGCCCGGCGGCGTCGGCACGCTTCCTTCGCCATGCCGCACGCACGGTACGCAACCTCTGGGCCGCCCCCGTGGAACCGACCACCTTCACCGAACGCACCAGGTCACGACCGTCCATGCTGCTCACCCTGCCATTGCCTGCCCCATATGGGTGAGTCGTTCAACTGCCGTTCACCCGTGGTGGGGGCACATCTTCACGCCGCTGGCCATGCGTGGCGCACCCTGGTGCAGAAGTCGATCACATGGCATCGTCCGTGTCAGCCGCGTGACGCGCACACCCCAACTCGTGCGCGACCGACGCACACAGTCCGGGAGCCGCCCCATGTCCACCGCGAACGCCTCACCGCTCTGGGAGCCCGAACCAGAACGCATCGCCCAGGCGCAGATCACCAAGTTCCAGGCCTGGGCCTCCAAGAACCACGGAGCCCCGTCCGGCGGCGGCTACACGGCGCTGCACCGCTGGTCCGTGGACGAACTGGACACGTTCTGGAAAGCCGTCACCGAGTGGTTCGACGTACGGTTTTCGACCCCCTACGCGCGCGTGCTCGGCAACCGCTCCATGCCCGGTGCCGAGTGGTTCCCCGGGGCAACGCTCAATTACGCCGAGCACGCCCTGCGCACGGCCGAGACCCGCATGGACGAACCAGCACTCCTGTACGTCGACGAGGGCCACGAACCGACCCCGGTGAGCTGGACAGAGCTGCGCCGCCAGGTCGGCTCCCTGGCCGCCGAACTGCGCGCCCTCGGCGTACGCCCCGGAGACCGTGTCAGCGGCTATCTCCCGAACATCCCGCAGGCCGTCGTCGCCCTCCTCGCCACGGCCGCCGTCGGAGGCGTGTGGACCTCCTGCGCCCCCGACTTCGGCGCCCGCAGTGTCCTCGACCGCTTCCAGCAGGTCGAACCCGTCGTGCTCTTTACGGTCGACGGCTACCGGTACGGCGGCAAGGAGCACGACCGACGCGACGTAGTCGCCGAGCTGCGCCGCGAACTGCCGACCCTGCGCGCCGTCGTCCACATCCCGCTGCTCGGCACCGAGGCGCCCGAAGGCGCTCTGGATTGGTACGCCCTGACCTCCGCCGACGTCGAGCCCGACTTCGAACAGGTTCCCTTCGACCACCCCTTGTGGGTGCTCTACTCCTCCGGCACGACCGGCCTTCCCAAGGCCATCGTCCAGTCCCAGGGCGGCATTCTCGTCGAGCACCTCAAGCAGTTGGGCCTGCACTGCGACCTGGGCTCCGAGGACCGCTTCTTCTGGTACACGTCCACCGGCTGGATGATGTGGAACTTCCTCGTCTCCGGCCTGCTCACGGGCACCACGATCGTCCTGTACGACGGAAGTCCCGGCTATCCGGACACGGGTGCCCAGTGGCGCATCGCCGAACGTACGGGAGCGACTCTCTTCGGCACGTCCGCCGCCTACGTCATGGCGTGCCGCAAGGCGGGCGTCCACCCCTCCCGTGACTTCGACCTCACACGCGTGCGGTGCGTGGCGACCACCGGCTCGCCCCTGCCGCCCGACGGCTTCCGCTGGCTGCACGACGAGGTCCGCGAGGACCTGTGGATCGCCTCCGTCAGTGGAGGCACGGACGTGTGCTCCTGCTTCGCAGGAGCCGTACCCACACTGCCGGTGTTCATCGGCGAACTCCAGGCACCCGGCCTCGGCACCGACCTTCAGTCCTGGGACCCCAGCGGCAAACCCCTCACCGACGAAGTCGGTGAACTCGTGGTCACCAACCCGATGCCGTCCATGCCCATCCGCTTCTGGAACGACCCCGACGGCAGCCGATACCACGACAGCTACTTCGACATGTACCCCGGAGTGTGGCGCCACGGCGACTGGATCACCGTCACCTCGCGCGGCTCCGTCGTCATCCACGGTCGCTCCGACTCGACGCTCAACCGCCAAGGCGTGCGCATGGGATCGGCCGACATCTACGAAGCGGTCGAACGTCTCCCGGAGATCAAGGAGTCGCTCGTCATCGGCATCGAACAGCCCGACGGTGGCTACTGGATGCCCCTCTTCGTCCACCTCGCCCCCGGAGCCGAACTCGACGAGGCCCTCTTGAACCGCATCAAGCAGACCATCCGTGAAGAGCTCTCACCGCGCCACGTTCCCGACGAGGTCATCGAAGTACCGGGAGTCCCGCACACCCTCACGGGCAAGCGCATCGAGGTCCCCGTCAAACGCCTCCTCCAGGGCGCACCTTTGGAGAAGGCGGTCAACTTGGGCTCTGTGGACAACGTCGAACTGCTGCGCTTCTACGAAGACCTGGCCCGCGAGCGCGGTTGACCAACCTCGATAGGACGCCTCGGGCCTGCTGAGTGCAGCCTTCCTGGGAACTGACGTATCCCTCGCACCGGCACGGCCGAGGGCGCCTTCGGGGGCTCAGGAGTCGTGCCAGGCGCCCAGCGCAGTATCGGATCACTCGCCGTCACCACAGCCATTGCGACCGACCTCATCGGCAGGGCCACCGTGGCGCGACCATCGCTTTGACCTGCCTGTTTCCGGCATCGCGTGGTGCGCGACCACCTCGTCGTCCCTGCATTGTCAGTGCTGCCAGTTACTGTGAGTGAACATTGATCGACTGCGCACAGGGGGAAACATGGCGCACACCGAACACCGGACCATGCGACACGTCCTGCGCCGCGAAATCGCCGGCACCATCGGTCTGCTGACGGACGAGCACGACTTCACGGCGATGCGGCGCTACCGCACCTTCACCTTCGACGACCACACGACCTACCTTCAGCAGGTGGAGTCCCTGCTCAGGACCCTTGCGGCCCAGGGCAGCCACACCACAGTGGCACTCTTCGACCCCGAGGAGTACGCGGAGTTCTGCGCCGACAGCGGCCTGGAACCTGACGCCGCCGCCAGCCGGACACGCTTCACCGCAGAACTGGCCGCCACGGGCCCCACCGTTCCGTACCAGGGGCAGCCCCTCGCCGAACTCGTCCCGGACCTTGTCGACGAGGCCGTCCGTAAAGCGACCTGGGAGTATGCGACCACACTTCTGGCCCGCGTCGGCAGCTGTGCGGCCTGCGGAGAGGACATCGGACGCGCGTCCTTCGCCCGAGCCTCCCATCTGCTCTCCCGCGTCCTCGACACCGCGAGCCCAGGAGAACATCACCTCGTGTGCAGCGTCTCCGCGGCACCCGAAACACTGCTCGCCGTACTCCGAGCCGACGACGACGCAGACGGCACCACGCGCCTCGACGAGGCAGAGGCCCTCGAATTCACCACTGTCCTGGCCCTTGGCATCGCCACCCGGAGCGCCGGAGGACTCGTCATGCGCACCATTGCCCCCGACACGACCGACCGCGTCTACGGATGGCGGCTGCGTGGCGAAGGACTGGAACCCCTCACCGCCGGAGAAGTCTTCGACGCCTATTGCACCGACGCAGCATCCGGAGACCTCGTCTCACCGGAATCAGGCGTGGACTACTGCGTACCGCCCGACCTCGGACAGGAGGGAGAAGGGACGGGCCACACGCACTGAACGCGAAGGGGCGCCCCACCCGCAGGTGGAGCGCCCCTCGGCAAGCGTCGCTGGACGATGTGATCCAGCTACTCGCCGGACAGCACCGCCTGTGCCGCGGCGCGCGCCTCTTCGGCCGTGTCCGCGGCACGCGCGGCCGCGGCGGCACGCTCGCACTGCGCCAACGTGTACTTGGCGAGCGTTGCTCGGACATAGGGAATCGACGCGGCCCCCATCGACAGGGAGGTGACCCCCAGACCGGTCAGTACACACGCGAGCAGAGGGTCGGACGCGGCCTCGCCACAGACACCACAGCTCTTGCCCTCGGCCTTCGCTGCCTCGGCAGACAGCGTGACCAGGTCAAGCAGCGCGGGCTGCCACGGGTCCTGCAGACGGGACACCGCGCCCACCTGCCGGTCGGCCGCAAAGGTGTACTGCGCAAGATCGTTGGTCCCCAGAGACAGGAACTCGACCTCCTGCAGGATCGACCGCGCCCGCAGCGCGGCCGACGGAATCTCCACCATCGCACCGAATTTCGCCTGCAACCCGGCGGTACGGCACGCGTCCGCGAACGCCTTGGCGTCGGTGCGGTCGGCGACCATCGGAGCCATCACTTCGAGGTAGACCGGCAACCCCTCGGAAGCCTTCGCGAGCGCTGTGAGCTGCGTACGCAGCACGTCGGGGTGGTCGAGCAGGGTGCGTAGACCCCGCACACCCAGCGCCGGGTTCGGCTCGTCGGCGGGAGTAAGGAAGTCGAGAGGTTTGTCCGCGCCCGCGTCCAGCACCCGCACCACGACACGCCCCTCGGGGAACGCCTCGAGCACCTGTCGGTACGCCTCGACCTGCTTCTCCTCGGACGGCGCCTGCTTGCTGTCGTCCAGGAAGAGGAACTCGGTACGGAACAGACCGACGCCCTCGGCCCCTGCCTCGACGGCCGCCGGCACGTCCGCGGGGCCGCCGATGTTGGCCAGCAGCGGCACCTTGTGTCCGTCGGAGGTCGCACCGGGACCGGTGGAGGCCGACAGCGCCGCCTTGCGCGCTGCCGCGGCAGTCTCCAGCTGTGCCTTCTTTTCGGCGCTCGGCTCCACGAAGATCTCACCGGTGCTGCCGTCGACAGCGATCACTGTGCCCTCGGCGAGTTCACCGGCGCCGGGCAGAGCGACCACGGCGGGTACACCGAGTGCCCGCGCCAGGATCGCGCTGTGACTCGTCGGCCCGCCCTCCTCGGTGACAAAACCCAGGACGAGAGTCGGGTCGAGCAGCGCCGTGTCCGCGGGCGCGAGGTCACGGGCAATAAGAACGTATGGCTCGTCGCTGTCCGGGACACCCGGCATGGGCACCCCCAGCAGCCGGGCGACGATACGGTTCCGCACGTCGTCGAGGTCGGCCACGCGACCCGCGAGGTACTCGCCGGCACCGGCCAGCAATGCGCGGTAAGCGGCGAACGCGTCATAGACGGCGCGCTCGGCCGTGCTGCCGACTGCGATACGCCTGTCCACGTCCGCCATCAGCTCCGGGTCCTGAGCCATCATGGCCTGTGCCTCGAGCACCGCCTGGGCTTCGCCCCCCGCCAGATTGCCGCGCGCCATCAGGTCGGCCGCCACCGCCTCGACGGCCTTGCGGGCACGCCCCTGTTCGCGCCCCGCGTCCTCCGCCGGGATCTGCTTGGCAGGCGGTTCAAGTACCGCCGTTCCCATGTGCCGAACCTCGCCGATCGCCACACCGTGGCTCACGCCGACGCCTCGCAGCGTTGTCTCCATCTCACCCGTCTCCGATAGTGCGGCGCGTCCCGCCGCCGCGGTGGTTGTCGAACTTGCCGTCTATGACGGCACTGATGTCACTGCCAGCCGAAGAGCTCGTCGCCGACCTTCACATCGTCGTCATCGCGGACATTGGAGAGAGAGTCGGCCGTGGCCTCGAGCGCCACGACCGGGCAGATCGGGGACTTACCGGCCTGCTCGACGGCAGCGGGGTTCCAGCGCACGACGGCCTGACCGCGCGTCACGGTGTCACCCTTGTTGGCGAGCAGTTCGAAGCCCTCGCCGTTGAGCTGCACGGTGTCGATACCCAGGTGTGTCAGCACACCGTGCCCCTGTCCGTCGACGACGACGAAGGCATGGGGGTGGAGCGAGACAATTACTCCGTCCACGGGGGCAACAGCCTCCGAGGGCTCGCGAACGGGGTCGATCGCCATGCCGGGGCCTACCATCGCCCCGGAGAAGACGGGATCCGGTACCGCGGCGAGTCCGATGGCGCGTCCCGCAAGCGGGGACGTCACGGTGGTCATGGGAAGCCTCCCAGGGGTGGAGATTCATATGGGCCGTCACTGCCTGTACGGGACGGCGCACTGCTCAGCAGCGTATGTCATATGAAGTGGCGGTTCCGCATGAGAGGTGACGGTTGGCGGCCGTAGAGTACGGCGCAAACGATTTGCGCCCGCTCCAAACCCCCATGTAGAGTCGTACTCCTGCTTGAGGCCGAGCGACGCGAGCAAGCGTTCTTGCCTGGCAGTACCCAACTTGTCAGATCCTATCTCGGGGTCTGGTTCTGCATGCCTGCAGGACCGTGGTCAGAGAGACGGAAAATCACTGATAGAGTTTGGAACACCGAAGGGAAGCGCCCGGAGGAAAGCCTGAGAGAGTCTCTCGGGTGAGTACAAAGGAAGCGTCCGTTCCTTGAGAACTCAACAGCGTGCCAAAA
>NZ_JBEZLR010000061.1:0-60810 GCF_040652275.1 Streptomyces sp. NPDC048275 | reverse complement strand
GGAGTGATGGCGGAGCCATCGCGACCGACGACAACGCGGCAGATGTGCGTGCCAGACCCCGCGACGCCGCCCTCCCATTGCCGGTCGGTCTAAGGGCCTGACCGGCGTCAGCGCGCCATGATCAGGCTCATCGCCTCATTACGGGTGGCCGAATCCCGCAGTTGTCCACGCACCGCCGACGTGATGGTCTTCGCGCCGGGCTTGCGTACCCCTCGCATCGACATGCACATGTGCTCGCATTCGACGACGACGATCACACCGCGCGGCTCAAGGATCTTCATCAGCGAGTCGGCGATCTGGGTCGTCAGCCGCTCCTGCACCTGCGGGCGACGTGCGTACACATCCACGAGGCGGGCCAGCTTCGAGAGACCCGTGATCTTGCCGTCGACGGACGGAATGTACCCGACGTGGGCAACTCCGACGAAGGGGACCAGGTGATGTTCACAGCTGCTCAGCACCTCGATGTCCTTCACCAGGACCATCTCGTCGTGCCCCAGGTCGAACGTCGTCGTGAGCACGTCCTCCGGCTGCTGCCACAGGCCCGCGAATATCTCCCTGTACGCCCTGGCCACCCGCCCCGGCGTCTCCCGCAGCCCCTCCCGGTCCGGGTCCTCACCGACCGCGATCAGCAGCTCTCGCACCGCGTTCTCGGCGCGCTTCTCGTCGAACTCGCCGATCGCGCCCTCACCGTCCAGCGTCACGGGGTCGGTCATGTGGTCCTCGTTCCTGTGCCTCTCACGCATGCGGGTCGACGCGCCCAACCTGCATGTATACCAAAATGCCGTGCCCCCCAGGCTAGAACCAGGGGGGCACGGCATTCATTCCGGGCCTGGTGAGGCCACCAGGAGCCGCGAAGGTCAGCTCTCCGGGCGGTCCTCCGAAGCCGTTTCCTTCACCTGGACGGACTCCGTCACATTGGCGATGGCCGGCGTCGCGCCGTTCGACCCGTTCGTCAGCGACAGCTCCTTGGGGGAGAGCACCGGCGGGCGGGTGGACGGGGTGCGCCGGGAGGAGCCGGTCCACGCGGGGCGGGCCGGGCGCTTGACGATCGGAGCGAAGATCTCGGCGATCTGATCCTTGCTCAGCGTCTCCTTCTCCAGCAGCTGGAGCACCAGCTGATCGAGGACGTCGCGGTTCTCGACCAGGATTTCCCAGGCCTCGTTGTGCGCGTTCTCGATGAGCTTCTTGACCTCTTCGTCGACGAGCGCGGCGACCTCTTCCGAGTAGTCACGCGGGTGCGACATCTCCCGGCCCAGGAAGGGCTCGGTGTTGTCGCCGCCGAACTTGATCGCGCCGAGACGCTCGGTCATGCCGTACTGCGTGACCATCGCGCGGGCCGTTGCCGTGGCCTTCTCGATGTCGTTCGCAGCGCCCGTGGTCGGGTCGTGGAAGACGAGTTCCTCGGCCGCGCGGCCGCCCAGCATGTAGGCAAGCTGGTCCAGCATCTCGTTGCGCGTCGTGGAGTACTTGTCCTCGTCCGGCAGGACCATCGTGTAGCCGAGGGCACGGCCACGCGACAGGATCGTGATCTTGTGGACCGGGTCGGAGTTCGGAGACGCCGCCGCGACCAGGGCGTGGCCGCCCTCGTGGTACGCGGTGATCTTCTTCTCCTTGTCCGACATGATCCGGGTCCGCTTCTGCGGGCCCGCGACCACGCGGTCGATCGCCTCGTCCAGCATGTTGTTGTCGATCAGCTTGCCGTTGCTGCGCGCGGTGAGCAGCGCCGCTTCGTTCAGCACGTTCGACAGGTCCGCGCCCGTGAAGCCCGGCGTGCGCCGAGCGACCGCCGAGAGGTCGACGTCCGGGGCGACCGGCTTGCCCTTCTGGTGAACCTTGAGGATCTCCAGGCGGCCCTGCATGTCCGGGCGGTCGACCGCGATCTGGCGGTCGAAGCGGCCGGGGCGCAGGAGGGCCGGGTCGAGGATGTCGGGCCGGTTCGTGGCGGCGATGAGGATCACGCCGCCCTTCACGTCGAAGCCGTCCATCTCGACGAGCAGCTGGTTCAGCGTCTGCTCGCGCTCGTCGTGACCGCCGCCGAGGCCGGCGCCGCGATGGCGGCCGACCGCGTCGATCTCGTCGACGAAGACGATCGCCGGAGCGTTCGCCTTGGCCTGCTCGAAGAGGTCACGGACTCGGGAGGCACCGACACCGACGAACATCTCGACGAAGTCGGAACCCGAGATCGAATAGAAGGGAACGCCGGCCTCACCCGCGACGGCGCGCGCGAGCAGCGTCTTACCGGTACCGGGAGGCCCGTACAGGAGCACACCCTTGGGGATCTTCGCCCCGACGGCCTGGAACTTGGCCGGCTCCTGGAGGAACTCCTTGATCTCGTGGAGTTCCTCGACGGCCTCGTCCGAGCCCGCGACGTCCGCGAACGTCGTCTTCGGGGTGTCCTTGGTGATGAGCTTCGCCTTGGACTTCCCGAAGTTCATGACTCGGGAGCCGCCGCCCTGCATCTGGTTCATCAGGAACAGGAAGACGACCACGATGAGGACGAAGGGGAGCAGGGAGAGCAGGATCCCGAGGAAGGCGTTCTGCTTGGTCGGGGAGACCGTGTAGCCGTCCGGGATCTGCTTGGTCTGGTACTTGTCCTGGAGTGTGTTGGCCAGGGTCACGCCCTGGTCGCCGATGTAGCTCGCCTGGATCTTCGAGCTGCCGTCGACCTTTTCGCCGTCCTTGAGCTGGACCTTGATGGTCTGCTCGTCGCCGGTGGTCAGCTTGGCCTCTTGGACCTTGTTGTCATTGATCGCCTGGACGACCTGGCCGGTGTCCACCGTCTTGTAGCCGCCGGACGAACCGACGACCTGCATCAACACGACCACGGCAAGGACGGCCAGCACGATCCACATGACCGGCCCACGGAAGTATCGCTTCACGTCCATCCATACGGAGCGGTGCCGCCCCGTCCCTCCTGCCATAGTGAGTTTGATAAAGACTTTTAAAGACTGTTCTTCGGACGGTACCCCAGCATTGTCACCCGATGCCGCAGGGGACGACTGGCAATCCCGCCCACGCCTGCTTCAACGGCGCGAAACCCGCTGGGGTTCCCGATCGTCTTACGACGATGGGGACCGGGAGGTTCAGCCGCCGTAGACGTGCGGCGCGAGCGTACCGACGAACGGCAGGTTGCGGTACTTCTCCGCGTAGTCGAGGCCGTACCCGATGACGAACTCGTTCGGGATGTCGAAGCCGACCCACTCCACGTCGATCGCCACCTTCGCCGCATCCGGCTTGCGCAGCAGCGTGCACACCTTGAGGGATGCGGGCTCGCGGGAGCCGAGGTTGGAGATCAGCCAGGAGAGCGTCAGCCCGGAGTCGATGATGTCCTCGACGATGAGGACGTGCTTGCCCTTGATGTCGGTGTCGAGGTCCTTGAGGATCCGCACCACACCGGAGGACTGCGTGCCCGCGCCGTACGAGGACACGGCCATCCAGTCCATGGTGACGGGGGTGGACACCGCACGCGCCAGGTCCGCCATGACCATCACGGCGCCCTTGAGGACACCGACGATCAGCAGGTCCTTGCCCGCGTACTCCGCGTCGATCTTCGCGGCCAGCTCAGCCAGCTTGGCGTCGATCTCTTCCTTGGTGATGAGCACCGACTTGAGGTCGGTGCCCATGTCTTTCGCGTCCACCCGCATCACTTTCGGTAGTCCGTCACACCTGCCGCTCGGACCGCCCGCGCCCCGCGTGAGCGGTCCCGGTGGAGGGTCCGGTTTCAGCCTTGCCGAATCACCAGTCTGCCACCCTGCCGCTGCGCGACGACTTTGCCCGGGAGATTGATGGCCCCCTGGCCGCGCCAGCCGGTGATCAGCCGGTCGACTTCCTCGATGTGGCGGGCGAACAGCGAACCGGCCGGGGCGCCCGCCTCGATGGCGGCGCGGCGCAGGATGCGGCGGCGCACGGCGGGGGGCAGGGCGTAGAGCTTCGCGCACTCCAGGAGGCCCGCAGCGTCGCGTACGGAGGCCTCGGCCTGGCCGGCCCAGGCGTCGAGGGCGTCGGCGTCGTCGCGGGAGAGCTGGGCCGTACGGGCGAGCGCTTCGACGACGCCCTTGCCGAGCGCCTTCTCCAGGGCGGGCAGGCCCTCGTGACGCAGCCGCGAGCGGGTGTAGGCCGGGTCGGCGTTGTGCGGGTCGTCCCAGACGGGCAGTGACTGGACCATGCAGGCCTTGCGGGCGGTCTGCCGGTCCAGGTGCAGGAACGGGCGGCGGTAACGGCCGCCGGCCCCCGAGACCGCGGCCATCCCGGACAGGGAGCGGATGCCGGAGCCGCGGGCGAGGCCGAGCAGAACCGTCTCGGCCTGGTCGTCGCGGGTGTGGCCGAGCAGGATCGCGACGGCGCCGTGGCGCTCGGCGGCGGCGTCCAGGGCGGCGTAGCGGGCGTCGCGCGCGGCCGCCTCCGGTCCGCCGTCGCGGCCGACCGTGACGGCGAGGGACTCTACGGGGGCCATGCCCAGCTCGACGAGGCGTCCCACGACGTCGTCGGCGCGCAGATCGGAGCCGGACTGCAGACCGTGGTCCACGGTGATGCCGCCGGCGCGGATGCCGAGTTTGGGGGCTTCGAAGGCGAGCGCGGAGGCGAGCGCCATGGAGTCGGCGCCGCCGGAGCAGGCTACGAGGACGAGCGGGGAGGACTCGCCTGGAGGGGGTTTGTGGTCGATGAGGATGTCGTGGAGTACGCGGCGAACCGCCAGGCGTATCGCCGCGACCGCAGGATGGGGACCCATGTCCGGTTCCCTTCATGAAGTTTTCGGGGGGTGAGCCAGCTTCGGTCACTCAGAGTGTGTAGATGGTGACAGAAACCGGCCGTTCCCCGAGCATTGCACGCCCACGCATGGCTCACGGTCCCTCGGACGGGTGATTGGAGGGGCGTTCACCTGCCGTCGGCCGGATTCGTTTCACGACTCCCCCGTAGGGTTCACGACTCCGCCTTGCGATGCACCCGCGCGACCCAGTCCGCCGGTTTGGCGATCTCCGTCTTGGTCGGGAGGGTGTTCGGGGAAGTCCACACCCGGTTGAACCCGTCCATACCCACCTGCTCGACGACCGCGCGGACGAACCGCTCACCGTCGCGGTACTGCCTGAGTTTGGCGTCGAGACCCAGCAGTTTGCGCAGGGCGAGGTCCAGACGTGAGGCCCCCCGGGCCCGCCGTTGCTGGAATTTCTCGCGGATCTCGCTCACGGACGGGACCACGGCCGGCCCGACACCGTCCATGACGAAGTCCGCGTGGCCCTCCAGGAGGGACATCACGGCGGTCAGCCGGGCGAGGATCTCCCGCTGGGCCGGAGTCTGCACGATCTCGACCAGCGACCGGCCGCCGTCCTCCTCCTCCTCGCCCTCGGGCCGGCCGCCCGCGAGCGACTGGGCGGCTTCCCTGATCCGCTCCAGAACCGTCATGGGGTCGACCTCGGTCTCTTCCAAGAAAGACTGGATTTCGCCCTCGAGGTGGTCGCGCAGCCAGGGCACGGCCGTGAACTGGGTGCGGTGCGTCTCCTCGTGCAGACACACCCAGAGGCGGAAGTCGTGGGGCTCCACGTCGAGTTCGCGCTCCACATGGACGATGTTCGGCGCGACCAGCAGGAGCCGCCCGGCACCGCTCGCCGCGTCAGGGGGGCCGCCGGCGGGGAGCTCCCTCGTCGCCGGCGCGAAGGTCTCGTACTGCCCAAGGACCCGCGACGACAGGAACGACAGCAGCATGCCCAGCTCCACGCCGGTGACCTTGCCGCCGACGGCACCGAGGACGGCTCCCCCGGGGCTGCTCCCGCGCCGCTCCTGCATCTTGTCCAGCAGGGGCTTGAGGAGCTCACGGAACCCGGCGACGTTCGCCCGCACCCAGCCGGGGCGGTCGACGACGAGGACGGGGGTGTCGTGGGTGTCCTCCGTGCCCATACGAGTGAAGCCGCGGACGTGTTCCTCGGCGGCCTTCGCATGTCGGCGCAGCTCCGCGACGACGTCTCGGGCCTCGTCGCGGCTCACCTCGGGGCCAGGCCGCACGAGTCGTGTCGCGGTCGCCACCGCGAGTTTCCAGTCGACCATCTCGGCACCACCGATGCTCGTCATGCGTCAACCGTACGTGAGCGGGTCCGACTGCGGTTAGGGGTACGGGAGCCCCGGCGCCGCCCGGGGAGGGCCCGACGGGGCCCGCGGCAGCGGCCGTGGCCCGTCTACCTGCAGCCGCACGCCGCCAGCGCCGTCGCCGTGCGGTCCAGGGCCGACTGGGCCGCCGCCGGGTCCGGAGGACTGGTCTCGTCGGACGTGAGGAAGGCGAAGGCCAGGAGGCGGCCGTCGGTGTCCACCACGGTGCCCGCCAAGGTGTTCACGCCCGTCAGCGTGCCGGTCTTGGCGCGTACGACGCCGGTGCCCGAGGAGTAGGCCGTGTAGCGGTCACTGAGGGTCCCGGTGAAGCCCGCGACCGGCAGGCCCGTGAGGACCGTGCGCAGTTCGGGGTGGGCCGGGTCGCCGGCCTTCGCGAGCAGCGCGGTGAGCAGGTCGGCGGTGAGCCGGTCGGCACGGTTCAGGCCGCTGCCGTCCTCGAAGTGCGCGCCGGACAGCGGGAGTCCGAGCTTCTTCAGCTGTGCGCCGATCGCCTTCCCGGCGCCCGCGAAGTCGGCCCGCTCGCCCGTGGCGAGGGCGACCTGGCGGGCCATGGCCTCCGCGATGTCGTTGTCGCTGTTCGTCAGCATCCGCTCGACGAGGGCGGACAGGGGCGGCGAGGAGACCGAGGCGAGGGCCAGCGAGCGGTTCGTGGCCTTCGAAGGCCCGGGGACCGTCGTCCTGATGCCCTCGGCGTGGAGCAGGTCCGCGAACTTCCGGGCCGCTTCCCCCGCCGGGTCCGCGGTGCGGGTGACCGGGCCGCTGGTCGAGTCGTCGGTGCGGCCCTCGTCGACCATCAGAGCGCTGACCGGCGCGAGGTTGGGGTTGACGCCGATGGGGTGCAGTGCGGAAGGGGAACCCGGGTACAGCGAGGTGTCGTACGACAGCGTCACCTGGTCCAGGTGACGGGCCTTCAGGGAACTTGCCGTCTCGTCGGCGAGGGTGCGCAGGCTGGCGAGGCCGTCCGCCTCCTCGCGGGCGGTCAGGGTCGGATCGCCGCCGCCGACGAGCACGATCTCCTTGGTGCCGGGCTCCAGGACCGTACGGGTCTCGATGCGGTGGTCGGCGCCCGCGGTGGACAGCACGGCGACGGCGGTGGCGATCTTCGTGGTGGAGGCCGGGGTCTGCGCCTGGTCGGCGTCCTTGGCGTACAGCCGCTTGCCGGTCGCCACGTCGACGACCACGGCCGTGCGCCGCGCACCCAGGACGGGATCGTCGAGGAGCTTGTCGAGGGCGCTCGCGAGGGCCTGCTCGGTCGGCGGCGGCACCGAGCCCGTGGAACCGCCGAGGCCGGTCAGTACGGACGCGGCGCTGGGTGCGGGCTTCGGGGCCGTGGGGGACGTATCGGAACTACGTCCGTGATCTGCGCCACCCTCCGGGGCCCCCGATGCAGCCCAGTCGCGCTCGGCCGTACGCTGACCGGAGGAGTCCCAGGGACCGGCCACGGCCACCGCTCCGGCCGCGAGCGCCAGGCCCGCGGTGGTGGCGACGGCTGTGAACTGCGAAGTCGTGAACTTCACGGAACGCGGCCGGACGGCTTGAGCAACCCGCAGCACGCGCGGTTGCACGGACTGTGTGATCCGCACGACCTGCGGGCGAACGGACTGTGCGACCCGCACCATGTGCGGCCGAACGGTCCGCGCGACCCGCACCACATGCGGTCTCGCGGCCCGCCAAGCCCTCAGCTCTGGCACGACCACCAGCCCCTTTCGCGATCACACACCTGCGTGAGGGACACTTAACCACCAGAACTATGTGCTGATCATGGAGGAGCCACCGGTGGAGTTCGACGTCACGATCGAGATTCCGAAGGGTTCGCGGAACAAGTACGAGGTGGACCACGAGACCGGTCGGATCCGCTTGGACCGTCGACTCTTCACCTCGACCAGTTACCCGGCCGACTACGGCTTCGTCGAGAACACCCTCGGCGAGGACGGCGACCCGCTGGACGCGCTGGTCATCCTGGACGAGCCGACCTTCCCCGGTTGCCTCATCCAGTGCCGCACGATCGGCATGTTCCGTATGACGGACGAGGCCGGCGGCGACGACAAGCTGCTGTGCGTCCCGGCGCACGACCCGCGTGTGGAGCACCTGCGCGACATCCACCACGTGTCGGAGTTCGACCGCCTGGAGATCCAGCACTTCTTCGAGGTCTACAAGGACCTGGAGCCCGGCAAGTCCGTCGAGGGCGCCAACTGGGTGGGTCGTACGGAGGCCGAGGCCGAGATCGAGCGTTCCTACAAGCGCCTCAAGGAGCAGGGCGGTCACTGATCCTCCTGCGCCGTGCGGGCCGCGTGACCCCTGCCGGGGTGGCGCGGCCCGTTCGCGTATCGGTGCGCATACTGAGGCGTACTGGATGTACGTAGTCGGGAGCAGTTGGTGACCGAGGCGGAGGACCGCAAACCGCAGTCGGACGAGGCGAGGAGTGCCTTCGCCCAGCCGGACGGCGTGGCGCCGGCGGTCGAGGACGAGTCGGGGACCACCTCGGAATTCGCGATCCCGGAAGGGCTGGTGCCGCCGGAGGCGGCGGCCGAGGAGTCCGAGGGGTCGGCGTTCAGCACCCCGCGCACCTACCACGCCAAGCACGCCCCGCCCGCGTTCACACCGCCGGGAGGCATCCCCGCGGTCAACCTGACCAAGGACGCGCCCTGGCAGGACCGGATGCGCACGATGCTGCGCATGCCGGTGGCCGAGCGTCCCGCGCCCGAATCGGTGCACAAGGAGGACGAGACGGGGCCCGCCGTCCCGCGCGTGCTCGACCTGACGCTGCGCATCGGCGAGTTGCTCCTCGCCGGCGGTGAGGGCGCCGAGGACGTGGAGGCGGCCATGTTCGCCGTCTGCCGCTCCTACGGCCTGGACCGCTGCGAGCCGAACGTCACCTTCACCCTGCTGTCGATCTCGCACCAGCCGTCCCTGGTGGACGACCCGGTGACGGCTTCGCGGACCGTACGCCGCCGGGCCACGGACTACACGCGGCTCGCGGCCGTCTACCGGCTCGTCGCCGATCTGAGCGACCCGGAGACCGCGGTCTCCCTGGAGGACGCCTACCGGCGGCTCGCCGAGATGCGGCGCAATCGTCACCCGTATCCCGGCTGGGTGCTGACCGCGTCCGGCGGGCTGCTCGCCGGTGCGGCCTCGGTGCTCGTCGGCGGTGACGCGATCGTGTTCGTCGCCGCGGCGCTCGGCGCGATGCTGGGCGACCGGCTGGCGTGGCTGTGCGCGGGGCGCGGGCTGCCGGAGTTCTACCAGTTCACGGTGGCCGCCATGCCGCCCGCGGCGATCGGGGTCGCCCTCCAGCTCGCACACGTCGACGTGAAGGCGTCCGCGGTGATCACCGGTGGGCTGTTCGCGCTGCTGCCCGGGCGGGCACTGGTCGCGGGAGTGCAGGACGGGCTGACCGGCTTCTACATCACCGCGTCCGCACGCCTGTTGGAGGTCATGTACCTCTTCGTGGGCATCATCGTCGGCGTCCTCCTGGTCCTCTATTTCGGCGTGAAGTTCGGCGCCGAGCTCAATCCGGACCAGGCTCTGAGCATTTCCGAGCGGCCCTTGGTGCAGATTGCCGCGTCCATGCTGCTGTCGCTGACCTTCGCGATCCTGCTCCAGCAGGAACGCTCCACGGTGCTGGCGGTGACCCTCAACGGAGGCGTCGCCTGGTCGGTGTACGGCGCGATGCACTACCCGGGCGGCATCTCACCGGTCGCCTCGACGGCCGTCGCGGCGGGCCTGGTGGGCCTCTTCGGGCAGCTTCTGTCCCGCTACCGCTTCGCCTCCGCGCTGCCGTACACGACCGCGGCGATCGGACCCCTGTTGCCAGGATCGGCCACCTACTTCGGGCTGCTGTCGATCGCCCAGAACGACATCGACCAGGGGCTCGTGTCCCTCAGCAAGGCCGCGGCGCTGGCGATGGCCATCGCGATCGGTGTGAACCTGGGGTCGGAGATCTCGCGGCTGTTCCTACGCGTACCGGTCGGCGCCGCCGGGGGGCGGCGGGCCGCGAAGCGGACGCGAGGGTTCTGAGAACGGGTCAACCGCAGGCGGTCGTTCGACTGCCTACGGTTGTGGGTGGCTCGTCGCGCCCACGCGGCGGAGTCGCGTGATGTCACCGCCCCGCGCCCCTGTGGGGCACTCAGTTGCCGTAGGGGTACTGCTGCTGTTGGTAGTCCTGGTCCTGGTTGCCGTACGGCTGCTGCTGGGGCTGCTGTTGCGGATAACCCTGCGGGTACTGCTGGTCGTAGGTCTGCGGGTAGCCCTGCTGGTAGTAGCCCTGGTCCTGGTTGCCGTACGGCTGCTGGGGCTGCTGGGGCTGCTGGGGCTGCTGGGGCTGCTGGGGCTGCTGCTGCGGGTAGGCCTGGCCCTGCGCGTACTGGTCCTGGTGGTACTGGTCCTGGTGGTACTGATCGTGCTGGTACTGGTCCCGCTGAGCCGAGTGCATGCGCAACGGGCGGGTGGCGTCGTCCATGACGGGGGCCGGGGCCGACTGCTGGTACTGAGCCGGGCCCTCGGGGGTCTGCGGCTCCGGCGGGTTCTTCTTGGCCTGGGAGCGCGCCCGCAGGAACTCGATGATGATCGGGACCACCGAGATGAGGACGATCAGGATCAGGATCGCCTCGATGTTCTTGTGCACGAACTCGATGTTGCCGAGCCAGGAGCCGAGCAGCGTGACGCCCGCGCCCCACAGGACACCACCGATGATGTTGTACGTGAGGAAGGAGCGGTACTTCATGCCGCTGACGCCCGCGATGATCGGCGTGAACGTGCGCACGATGGGCACGAAGCGCGCCAGGACCAGGGACTTGGGCCCGTACTTCTCGAAGAACTCGTGGGCCTTGACCACGTTCTCCTGCTTGAAGAGGCGGGAGTTCGGGCGGGTGAAGAGCGCGGGTCCGACCTTCTTGCCGAAGATGTAGCCCGCCTGGTCACCGAGGATCGCGGCGACGCAGATCAGCGCGACCGCCGCCCACAACGGGAAGTCCAGCGTGCCCGCGGTGATCAGCAGACCGCAGGTGAACAGCAGCGAGTCGCCCGGCAGGAAGAAGCCGATGAGCAGGCCGGACTCGGCGAACACGATGAGGAGCAGGCCCCAGATGCCGAAGTTGTCCAGGAGCGTGTTCGGATCCAGCCAGCTTGGTCCAAGGGCAAGCGTCGTCACGGTTCCGGGCTCCTGAGGGGTGAAGGAAAAGTACGGCGGTCCTGGTACTCGCGACCAAAGCTATCAACGCAATGTGTCCGCCCCAGGTTCCACCAGTGCTTCCAGGATGCACTGTGTGCCGACTGGGACGAAGCTGTGAGCCATGAGCATCGAAGATTACGGCGGAGGTCAGGGCCCCCAGTCGGACGTCCTGGTCGTCACGACGAACGACGTACCCGGCTACCGCGTCGCTCAGGTCGTCGGCGAGGTCTTCGGCCTCACCGTCCGGTCCCGGCACCTCGGCAGCCAGATCGGCGCCGGTCTGAAGTCGATGATCGGCGGTGAGCTCAAGGGGCTCACCAAGACGCTCGTGGAGACCCGCAACCAGGCCATGGAGCGGCTCGTCGCACAGGCACGCGCGCGGGGTGCCAACGGCGTGCTGATGTTCCGCTTCGATGTGACGGAGGCGGCGGACGTGGGCACGGAGGTGTGCGCGTACGGGACCGCGGTGGTCCTGGTGAAGGAGTAATGCCGGGCGGTAAGGGGCACCCACCATTGCGGGTGCCCCTTACCGCCAGGCTCCTGGCGGTACGTCAGGGTCATGCGCAGTGCGCGTGCGTGTCACTGCGAGGCCGGTGGGAGCAGCAATCACGGTTCCGGTCTCCTTGAAAATCCGCCTTCCCGCGATCCAGGAAAACCCAGAATCGCCGAGGAGACCTCAGCTCATCCGCGACGCTCCTCGCGCGTGCCGCTCGGCGTTCGCCGTGATCGCGTCCCTCAGGTGCTCGGCGAGCCCGGGGCGCGTGGAGTCGTAGAACTCCTTGAACCGCTCGTCGGACACGTACATCTCGCCGAGGCCTTGGTGAATCTCGTACGAGCAGTCGTAGAACCACTTGGTGACGTGCTGCCGGTGTTCCTCGGCCATGTCCATGGCGCGCTCGCCGGTCGGCTGCTCACCGGCCTCCATGAGAGCGTCGTACCGCTCGCTCCAGGAGGAGACCTCGTCCTGCATGCGCTGCCAGTCGGCCTTGGTGTAGCCGGCGGCGCGGCGTTGCGACTCGGCGTACGCCTCCGTGCCGCCCCAGCGCTGCTCGGCCTCCTCGGCGTGCGCCTCCGGATCCTTGCCCCCGAAGACGTCGAACTTCTCCTCGGGTGTGAGGTTGATGCCCATCGTGCGTGCCTCCATGGCGTGCTCCACGGCCGCGGCCATCTTCTGCAGCTTCTCGATCCGGGCGGTCAGCAGCTCGTGCTGGCGGCGCAGATGCGCACGCGGGTCCGCCTCCGGATCGTCGAGCAGGGCGGCGACCTCGTCGAGCGGAAAGCCGAGCTCCCGGTAGAACAGGATCTGCTGCAGCCGGTCGAGGTCGGCGTCGCTGTAGCGCCGGTGCCCCGCTCGGCTGCGCTCGCTGGGTACGAGCAACCCGATCTCGTCGTAGTGATGCAGGGTGCGCACCGTGACCCCGGCGAAACCGGCGACCTGGCCCACTGAGTAGCTCACTTCCGCTCCTTCCTCGGTACGCGTCTCACCATGAACCCTCACGCAACGTGAGGTGCAAGCCGTAGATTCTCGGGTGTTATGCGGCGTATGCCCGCTTAGGGTGTGCCCGTGAGCACCCAAGCGCCCACCGTGACCCCTCTCCGGCGCCTGTTGCCGTTACTCGTGCCCGCCATGCTGGTCGGCGCGGCAGCGGCACTGGTCCTGCTGGTGGTCACCCTGCTGGCCGAGCAGCTCAAGGACGTCCTGTGGGAGATCCTTCCGGACGCACTGGGCGTGGGCCGCTACTCCGTGTTCTGGATGATCGTGATGCTCACCGCGACCGGCATCGCGGTGGGCCTGGTGGTGTGGAAGGTGCCCGGGCACGCCGGTGCGGACCCGGCGACCACGGGCCTGGTCGACCCGCCCCTGCCGACCCGCGTGCTGCCCGGGCTGCTCCTCGTCACCGTCCTGGCCCTGGCGGGCGGGGTGAGCCTGGGCCCCGAGAACCCGATCACGGCCACCAACATCGCCCTCGCGTACTGGGTGGGCTCCCGGGCATTACCGGGCTCCTCCGCGGCGCTGTGGACGACGCTGGCGGCCGCGGGCACGATCGGCGCGCTGTTCGGGACGCCGGTGGCCGCCGCCCTGATCTTCTCCGAGGTACTGGCCGAGCAGCCGGGCCCCGGCGCCCTCTGGGACCGGCTGCTGCCCCCGCTGCTCGCGGGCGGCACGGGCGCGCTGACCATGACGCTGCTCGAGCACCCGAGCTTCAACCTCCTGCTGCCCGCGTACACGGGCCCGCACTGGGGTGATCTCGTGGGCGCGCTGGTGGTCGCCTCGGTCGGCGCGGTGGTGGGGCTGGCCGCGGTGTACGCCCTCCCGCACGTCCACAGGGCCTTCTCGCGGCTCGGGCACCCCATGGTCGCGATTCCCCTGGGCGGGCTCGTCCTCGGCCTGCTGGGCGCCCTGGGTGGGCCTCTGACGCTCTTCAAGGGCCTGGAAGAGGTGAAGACACTGGCCGCGGACCCGGACGGCTGGACTGCGGGCCAGTTCGCGCTGATGTTCGTCGTCAAGCTGGCCGCACTCGTGGTCGCCGTCTCGTGCGGCTTCCGGGGCGGCCGGATCTTTCCCTCCGTCTTCGTCGGGGTGGCTCTGGGGCTGTGCGCGCACGCGCTGGTACCCGAGGTGAATCCCACACTCGCCGTGGTGTGCGGCGTCCTCGGCGTCCTCATGGCCGTCAGCCGGCAGGGCTGGATCAGCCTGTTCACGGCGTCCGCGCTGGGGGGCGACCCGGCCGTGCTGCCGCTGCTGGTGCTGGCCGCGGTGCCGGCCTGGCTGCTGGTGACCGGCAAACCCCAGATGCAGCTCCACGACAACGGAACCCCTATCCGCTAGGCAACAGAACCCCTATCCGCCGGGAGAGTTGAGATGCCGCTCCACCAAGGCCACGACACGCCCGACGAGCGCCCGATGTCCGTCAACCCCTTCATCGGGGAGGCGAATCCGGTCGGCGGTATGACCGAGGCCCCGCCCAAGCACCGGCTCCCGGCCGGGCCGCTGCCGCCCGCGACCGCGTACCAGCTCGTCCACGACGAGCTCATGCTGGACGGGAACTCACGCCTCAACCTCGCCACCTTCGTCACCACCTGGATGGAACCGGAGGCCGGGTTGCTGATGGCGGAGTGCCAGGACAAGAACATGATCGACAAGGACGAGTACCCGCGCACCGCGGAGCTGGAGCGGCGCTGCGTGGCGATGCTCGCGGATCTGTGGAACGCGCCCGATCCGGCGGCCGTCGTGGGCTGTTCGACGACCGGGTCGAGCGAGGCGTGCATGCTCGCCGGGATGGCCCTGAAGCGGCGCTGGGCGCAGCGGAACGCCGACCGCTACCCCGGCGCACGCCCCAACCTCGTCATGGGGGTGAACGTCCAGGTCTGCTGGGACAAGTTCTGCACGTTCTGGGAAGTCGAGGCGCGCCAAGTGCCCATGGAGGGCGACCGGTTCCACCTCGACCCACAGGCGGCGGCCGAGCTGTGCGACGAGAACACCATCGGGGTCGTCGGCGTCCTCGGCTCCACCTTCGACGGTTCGTACGAGCCGATCGCCGAGCTGTGCGCGGCCCTCGACCAGCTCCAGGAACGTACCGGCCTGGACATCCCCGTGCATGTCGACGGCGCGTCCGGCGCGATGATCGCGCCCTTCCTCGACGAGGACCTGGTCTGGGACTTCCGGCTGCCGAGGGTGTCGTCGATCAACACCTCGGGGCACAAGTACGGGCTCGTCTACCCGGGCGTCGGCTGGGCGCTGTGGCGGTCGCCTGCCGAGCTGCCGGAGGAACTCGTCTTCCGGGTCAACTACTTGGGCGGCGACATGCCGACCTTCGCCCTCAACTTCTCCCGGCCCGGCGCACAGGTCGTGGCGCAGTACTACTCCTTCCTGCGGCTGGGCCGCGACGGCTACCGGGCCGTGCAGCGGACGACCCGGGACGTGGCCCGATCGCTCGCCGACCGGATCGAGGAGCTGGGCGACTTCCGGCTCCTGACCCGGGGCGATCAGTTGCCCGTCTTCGCCTTCACCACGGCGCCCGACGTGAGCGCGTACGACGTCTTCGACTTGTCCCGGCGCATGCGCGAGAGCGGCTGGCTGGTGCCCGCGTACACCTTCCCGGCCAACCGGGAGGACCTGTCCGTCCTGCGGGTGGTGTGCCGCAACGGGTTCTCGGTGGACCTCGCCGAGCTCTTCGTGGAGGACCTGAGCCGGCTGCTGCCCCACCTGCGCCGGCAGCCGCATCCACTGACCCACGACAAGGACGCGGCAACCAGCTTCCACCACTGAGCTGCCCGGCACGGCCGCCGGAACGTTGCCCCCTCACTCGGGCGAGTGACGCTACCGTCGTACGGGGAACAGCTGGGAGCACCAGCACTCACGATCTACTCCATGGGAGCAGTCATGGCCGCAGAGGCACACCCCGGCGAGCAGGCGATGCAGGCCACTTCCGAGAACTGGATGTACCCGCCCGAGGAGGGCTGGACATGGGACCAGGTCAAGGAGCTGGACGTCCCGTTCGACTGGGAACTCGTGGATGGGAAGATCGTGGTACGTGGGGCGACGACGTGGTGGCACGACCGGGTGCGCAACCGCCTGGCATTCCAGCTGATGAAAGCCGAGCGACCGCCGTACAGCACCGAAGTCGAGCGCCCGACCGAGTTCGACGACCACAACATCCCCAGGCCGGACATCGTCGTGTTCGACAAGACGGGGATCGACATCCGCACGATGAGCTGCACGCCGGTCGGGTGCGTCGTCCTCGCCATTGAGGTGGTGTCCCCTGGCTCTCGCAAAATGGACCGCTTCCTCAAGCCCGCCATGTACGCCGAGGCCGGAATCGCCCACTACTGGCGGGTCGAGCGCGGCGAGAACGACATTCCGGTCGTGCACCAGCTCTGGATCGAGACAGACAGTGGAGTCATGGTCCCCCGACCGGACCGGCCCATCCACACCGGAAAGCTCACCACCGTGGTTCCCTTCCCGGTCGACATCGACCTGCCCAGCCTGATCGAGATGTAGCCCCGACTACGCGCTCAGCCGCCCGAACCGCCGCACAGCCAGCGGAAAGAACACCGCCAGCAGGGCCAAGGGCCAGATCACAGCCGCCCACACGTGCCCCGGCTCCCCGCCCGGACCGCCGAACAGGTCCCGTACCGCCGTCGCCGTCTGGGACATCGGGTTCCACTCGACCGCCGTGCCCAGCCAGCCCGGCATGGAGTCCGGGGTCGCGAAGGCGTTGGACAGGAAGCCGACCGGCCAGACCAGGATCTGGACGGCCTGCACCATCTCGGGTTTGCCGGCCACCATCGCCAGCTGGATGCCGATCCACAGCATGGCGAAACGGAAGAGGAGGAGCAGGCCGACGGCCCCCAGGAAGGCGCCGGGTGTGGCGTGGACGCGCCAGCCGATGGCGTATCCGACGCCGATCAGCACGGCCAGGCCCAGCGTCGATTGCAGCATGTCGGCGGCGGAACGGCCGACCAGGACCGCGCCGTTGGCCATCGGCATCGAGCGGAAGCGGTCGATGACACCCTTGTTGAGGTCCTGGGTGACGGCGAGCATCGTGCCCTCCAGTCCGAAGGCCATGGTCAGCGCGAGCATGCCGGGCACCAGGAAGTCCACGTAGTCGCCCTCGACGTCCCGGCCGCCGCCGACCAGATAGCCGAACATCAGCAGCAGCATCACCGGGAAGACCAGGCCGACGAGCACCTGGACGGGCTGCCGGGCCCAGTGGGCGAGTTCGCGGCGGGTCATGGTCCAGCAGTCGGTGAGGACGTACGTCCCCGGGCGAGTCGTCTCGGACGTACTCATCTCGTACGTACTCACACGGCCTCCTTCGTACGTTCCTCACGTCCGGTCAGGTGCAGGAACACCTCGTCCAGCGTCGGCCTCCGCAGGGCGACGTCCTCGGCCTCGATCCCAGCCGCCTCGAGAGCGTGTACGGCTCCGGCGAGCGCCGTCATGCGGTCGGCGACCGGGACGCTGAGGAGCCGGCGGTCCGTGTCGACTGAGGCCCGCGACGCGTCGAAGGGCAACAGGGCGACCGCGGCGCCCAGCTGGCCGGCGTCGCGCAGGACGATGTCGATGCGGTCGCCACCTGTGCGGGCTTTCAGCTCGTCGGCCGTGCCGTCCGCGACGACCCGCCCCCGGTCGACGACCGAGATGCGGTCGGCGAGCTGGTCCGCCTCCTCCAGGTACTGCGTGGTGAGCAGGACCGTGGTACCGCCGCCTACCAGGGAGCGGACGGCCGCCCAGACCTCGGCCCGGCCGCGCGGGTCGAGCCCGGTCGTCGGCTCGTCCAGGAACAGCACCTCCGGCTCGGTGATGAGGGACGCGGCGAGGTCGAGGCGGCGCCGCATACCGCCGCTGTAGCGTTTGACGGCCTTGCGGCCGGTGTCCACGAGGCCGAAGCGCTCCAGGAGCTCGTCGGCCCGCACGCGCGCGTGCCGTGCGCCCAGGTGGTGGAGCCGTCCGAACATCTCCAGGTTCTGCCGTCCGCCGAGTTCCTCGTCGAGCGCGGCGTGCTGGCCGAGCAGGCCGATGCGGTGCCGCACCCGGCGGGCCTCGCGCACCACGTCGTGCCCGGCGACCCGCACCCGGCCCTCGTCGGGCCGCAGCAGGGTGGTCAGCACGCGCACCATGGTGGTCTTGCCGGCGCCGTTCGGACCGAGCAGACCGTGGACGGTGCCGCGCCGCACCGCCAGATCCAGCCCGTCCAGGGCCGCCTTGTCCCCGTACCGCTTGCGTACGCCCTCGGCGGCGATCGCGTCGGTCATTCGACTCCCCTCATGACCTACTAATCAAACTTGACTACTCAGAGAAAGTAACTCATGGGGGGTCACTCGTCAAACTTGATTAGTCGCGATCCCCGGGGTGCGACATCCCCGTCGCGTACGGGTTCTCGTCGCCCTCCGCCAGGACGCCGACGAACGGTTCGCCCTCGCCCGCGAAGGTGTAGGCCCCGCGTTCGATCCGCCCGATCAGACCGCGGGTCCACTCGGCGTCGGAATCGGCCGTGTGGACCCAGAGGTTCATGATCTCGCCGATGTGGCCGAGTTGTTCGGGGCCGTCCTCGGGCACGTAGTGCTCGGTGACGGCGGACCGCCACTCCTCGATCTTCCGGATCCGCTCCTTCAGAAGGGCCACCGCCTCGCCCCTCGGCAGGTCGACGATGAAGCCGACGCCCGCCGACTGGACGTCCATCTTCTGGTCGTACGACGTCAGCGACTCGCGCAGGAGTGCCAGGAACTCCTCGGTGCCCTGGTCCGTGATCTCGTACTCGGTGCGCGGCGGACCGCCCGCCGTGGACGGCGCGGTCTCGTGGGCGTGCAGCAGTCCCTGCTTCGCCATCTGCTTGAGCGCGTGATAGATCGAGCCGGGCTTGGCATTGGACCACTCGTGCGCGCCCCAGTACTCGAGGTCGTTGCGCACCTGGTAGCCGTGGGCCCGCCCGTGCTGGCGGACCGCGCCGAGCACGAGGAGACGGATCGCTGACATGGGGTCCAGGTTATTGCCCCGGTCTCAGCCCGCCTGCGCCCGGGCCACCAGCTCGAACGCGGTCGCGCCGTCGAGGGACTCCCGGATGATGTCGGCGTGGCCGGCGTGCCGGGCGATCTCCTCGATGAGGTGGAGCAGCAGCCAGCGCATGGAGACGCCCCCCTTGGGGAACCAGGGCGCTTCGGGCAGCGGGAAGGTGTCGTCGAGCGATCCGACGGAGCGGATGAACTCGTCGGTCTCGTGCGCCACGCCGTCCCAGAAGGCGAGGATGCCCGCCACGGACTCGTTCTCGGTCAGCCGGAAGCCATCGGCCCAGTCCTTCTCGGTGCGGGCCCGCTCGTTGGGCTTCTGCTGGGCCAGCCGCAGCCAGTTCAGCTCGCACTCGGCGACGTGCTTGAGGAGCCCGGACACGGACAGCTCGCTGGCGCTGGGTGTGCGCGCCGCCTCCTCGTCGCTCAGCCCGAGCACCGCCCGCCGCAGGCCGCCACGCTGGGCCTCTACGAAGGCCAGGAGGGCCCCGCGCTCGTCGCCGTGCGCCTCTGCGGGAACGTGAGTGACCATGACGGTCCGCCTTTCATCGGTCTTCCTGCCCGGCACCTGCTGCCCGACACCGATGAAGCTACGAGCCCTTGCGGTCAGCTTCTGTCCGCAAGGGCCCGGTCGAGGCGGAGAATCCTCAGAACGGGAAGAAGCTGCGCCCGTGCTGTACCGAGATCCACTTCTGGCTGGTGAACGCCTCGATCGTCGCCTCGCCGTTCAGGCGGCCGATGCCCGAGTGCTTCTCGCCGCCGAAGGCGACCAGCGGCTCGTCGTGGACGGTGCCGTCGTTGACGTGGAACATGCCGGTGTCGATCTGCTTGGCGAAGGCGACACCACGCTCGACGTCGGCCGTGTGCACGGCGCCGCTGAGCCCGTACGGGGTGTCGTTGACGAGACGTACGGCCTCCTCCTCGCCGTCGAAGGTGACGAGGAGCGCGACGGGGCCGAAGATCTCCTGCTGGAGGATGGTGGAGCCGGCGGGCAGGTCCGTCAGGACGCTCGGCTCGACGAGGTTGTCGGTGGCACCACCGCGAAGGAGGGCGGTGGCACCCTCGGCGATCGCCTGGTCGACGACGCCCGTGAGCACCTCCGCCTGCGAGGAGTTGATGACCGGGCCGATGATCGTCTGGGGGTCGCTCGGGTCGCCGACCTTCAGGGTCTTGACCTTGGCGACGAACTTCTCGGTGAACACGTCCGCGATCGAGCGGTCCACCAGCACGCGGTTGGCGGCCATGCAGACCTGGCCCTGGTGGACGTACCGGCTAAAGACCGCCGCGTCGACCGCGTAGTCGATGTCCGCGTCGTCCAGGACCACCAGGGCGCTGTTGCCGCCGAGTTCGAGGACCGCGCTCTTGAAGTGCGAGGCGCAGACCGTGGCGACGTGGCGGCCGACCTTGTCGGAGCCGGTGAAGGAGATGACCTTCGGGATGGGGTGCTCGATGAAGGCGTCGCCGATCTCGGCGATGTCGGTGATGACGACGTTGAGCAGACCGCCGGGCAGGCCCGCGTCCTCGAAGATCTTGGCGACCAGGGAGCCACCGACGATCGGGGTGTTCTGGTGCGGCTTGAGCACCACGCCGTTGCCGAGCGCCAGCGCCGGGGCGACCGACTTCAGCGAGAGCAGGAAGGGGAAGTTGAAGGGGCTGATGACGCCGACGACGCCCACCGGGACGCGGTAGACGCGGTTCTCCTTGCCGTCGATCGGCGAAGGGAGGATCTTGCCCTCGGGGCGCAGCGCCAACTGGATCGACTCGCGCAGGAACTCCTTGGCGAGGTGCAGTTCGAAGCCGGCCTTGATGTGCGTGCCGCCGAGTTCGGCGATGATCGCCTCGGCGATCTCGGCCTCACGGTCCTCGATGATCCGCAGGACCTTCTCGAACACCGCACGGCGCGCGTACGGGTTGGTCGCGGCCCATGCCTTCTGGGCACGTTCGGCGGCGCGGTAGGCCTCATCGACCTCGTCCACCGTGGCTATGGTGATCGACGCCAGCTTCTCGCCGTCGTACGGGTTGAAGTCGATGATGTCCCAGGAGCCGGTGCCCGGGCGCCAGGAACCGTCGATGTACTGCTGGGCCAGGTCGGTGAAGTAGGACGACATGTGCTCCCTCAATCCCCTTGCTGCCGAGGCAGACATCCGAGCCTGAGTCAGCAGACACATCCGATCAACGTCTGATCAGACGTCATCGTACTTGCGTTCAAAGGGAGTTGGAGAACGTCTCAGGAGAGTTCGTGAAGACTCACAGGAGAACACCGGGTGAGCACCTGGCGCGCGTCAGGACAGCTGGAGCAGTCCCCTGAGCAGGTCGCGGCTCTCGGACGGGCCGGGGCTGTCCTGCTGCAGCTGCTTCAGCGCACTCTCGTACTGCGTGACGTCCTCGCGTTTGTCCAGGTAGAGCGCGCTGGTGAGCTGCTCCAGATAGACGACGTCCGACAGATCGGACTCGGGGAAGCTCAGGATGGTGAAGGAGCCGCTCTCGCCCGAGTGGCCGCCAAAGCTGAACGGCATGACCTGGAGCCGTACGTTGGGCCGCTCCGACACCTCGATCAGATGCTGGAACTGTCCACGCATCACCTCGCGGTCGCCGTACGGGCGGCGCAGCGCGGCCTCGTCGAGGACGATGTGGAACTCGGGGGCCTTCTCGGAGACGAGGTACTTCTGCCGCTCCAGTCGCAGCGCCACCCGGCGGTCGATGTCGGCCGCGCTCGCGCCCTTCATCCCACGCGTGACGACCGCGTGCGCGTACGCCTCGGTCTGCAACAGGCCGTGCACGAACTGGACTTCGTAACTGCGGATCAGGTGGGCCGCGCCCTCGAGGCCGACATAGGTCGGGAACCAGCTGGGCAGAACGTCCGAGTAACTGTGCCACCAGCCCGCGACGTTCGCCTCCTTGGCGAGGGAGACCAGGGAGGTGCGCTCGGCATCGTCATTGATGCCGTACAGCGTCAGCAGGTCCTCGACGTCACGTGTCTTGAAGCTCACCCGTCCCAACTCCATGCGGCTGATCTTCGATTCGGAGGCACGGATCGAGTAGCCGGCCGCTTCCCTGGTGATGCCACGCGCCTCCCGCAGGCGCCGGAGATGAGATCCCAGCAGCATGCGCCGCACCACCGAGCCGCTCGACTCACCAGCGCTCACGTTCGTCCGCCTCCCCAACCGTCTTCCAGACGCCGAAGTCTGCCACTAAAACACTCCAACCAGTACTCGTTCGATTACAGAAACAGAAAGCTTCCAAAGGAGCCACGCAGGAAAAGGCGAGCAGTGCGCCAACAAGAGTGAAGAACGTGACAGAAGAAATGAGCAAGAAGCGGTAGAGGAAGGTCCAATTCGGGCGCGTGCACGTGCATCTGCCCTTGCATCTGCCGTACGCATTCGGAACCATGGTCCTCGCGCCACCGCTGCATCGCAACGACCGCGAACACCCGGGAGTGCCTCGCATGGGGACGAATGGATCGACCATGCTCGAACCCTTACGGCAGGGACTTCCGCCACTCGATCCCGCGGCCGTGTCCAACGCCGCCTCCTGCGCCCTGCCCGCACGCTACGAAGCGGTGCGCGAGGCACGGCAGTTCACCCGCAGAACGCTGGACCAGTGGGACATCGGCGACCGCTTCGACGATGTCTGTCTGGTGGTCTCCGAGCTCGTGACCAACGCGCTGCGGCACGCGCTGCCCTCGGACACGCCTCGCCGGGACGACCAAGGGCCGCCCGTGCGGCTGCACTTGATGCGGTGGACCTCACGTCTGGTGTGCGCGGTGCGCGACCCCAGTCACGACAGCCCGGTCGCGGGTGACTCGGACGACTTCTCCGCGGAGTCGGGCCGTGGCCTGTTCCTGGTCGACTCGTTCGCCGACAGCTGGGGCTGGCACCCGCTCGCGGGCACGCTCAGCGGCAAGGTCGTGTGGGCGCTGTTCCGGCTTCCGCAGCCGGACGCGACGGCCGTTCCCGCCGTTTCGACCGAACAGTGAACCGCGGCGCCTTTTGGCGCCGCGGTTCTACGCGCGTTACAGACCGCTAGAAAGCGGTTGCTCTCGGTTGCGTACTCAGGCGTCCGGCATCCACTCGCGTCAGCCGGCGATCAGGTGATCGAACTCGCCGTCCTTGATACCCAGGAGCATCGCCTCGATCTCGGCGCGGGTATAGACGAGCGCGGGCCCCTCGGGGAACCGCGAGTTGCGCACCGCCACGTCCCCGCCGGGCAGCCTCGCGAACTCCACGCAGGAGCCCTGGGAGTTGCTGTGCCTGCTCTTCTGCCAGGCCACCCCGGCCAGCTCCGTCGCAGCCATGCCGTTGTACACGTCATCCACGTCGTACACGTCGTGGTCCACAGGTCGCTCCCCGGTCGTGCAGTGGCTGATGTGGCCATTGATGCAGTGGTCAACTGTCCCGGATCATAGCTCTGTTCATGTGCAGATGCATGGGCAGATGCACGTGCACGGGGGGTGGTCCTGCGGTTACAGCTTTTACCGCCGCTTGACTACAACGCGTTGTCCGCTTGACTACCGACTGGTGCTCGTCGCGCTACAACCGGTCCAGCGCCTGCCCCGGAGATCGCATCACATGCGATCTCCGGCCCCCGTCCATGATCTTCCGCGCCATCATCCGTGCAGGGTCGTCCGGGTCGAATCCCTCATCTACTAAGAACAGACGCATACCGCGCCCTTCGAGTTTCAACGTTCAGGTAATGGTCCAGTCCGCAGGATTCGCCGGACCGGCGTCGGCCCACCGGACGCGCAGCGTCCGCTCCGGCTCGTACGCGAGAATCCGCACCTCAACCGTGCCGGAGGGGCGGGAGTTGGGGCGCGGCACGGAGGTCAGCACGTACGTGTGTCCGACTTCGAGCCGGAAGTTCGCCGACCCCGGCATCCGCCATCGGGCGAGCGGTTCGGGCTCGGTGAGGGCTCACTGCGGCTTGTTGTGGCGCGCTGTCGCCGGGTGTGCCTCGCCGTGGTTCGCTCAGGAGATTCGTACGTTCTCCCGATGGCACGCTCAGGGTGCGGGCGAATCCTCCTGGTAACTTGCTGCGGTCGTTCCGGCGACCCCAGCGACACCACCACCCTTGGGGGCTTCAGTGACATCGGCGATTTCGGCGACCCTCCCGCGTCGGCGGGCGCGTATCGCGGGCACGGTCGCGGCCGCGGGTCTGGCGGGCGCGCTTGTGCTGACCGGCTGCAGCGGCGGCGGTGACGACGGCTCCGACTCCGGATCCGGCTCCAACTCCGGGGGCGGGTCGGCGAGCCCCGGTTCCTCCGCCACCGGGAGCGCCGACACCGGCGGCGGCTCGGGCGCGACCTCCACGGCCAACAGGGAGCTCGAAGGCAGTTGGCTGGCCACGACCGACGGCAAGGCCGTGGCGCTGGTGATCAACGGTACGCAGGCCGGGATCTTCGCGACAGGCGGCACCGTGTGCAGCGGCACCGCCGGCGACGAGGCGGGCATGCAGATGATCCACCTCAAGTGCACGGACGGGAACAAGGACCGCGCCACGGGCATGGTCGACTCCGTGAACGGCACCACGCTCAAGGTCACCTGGTCGGGCAGTCTCGGCAAGGAGTCGTATACGAAGGCCGAGGGCGGACAGCTGCCGTCGGGGCTGCCGACGGCGAGCCTGGGCTCGTAAAAGCTCGGCCACTCGATCACTCGATCACTCGACCACACTCGGCCGTTCACTGACGGGCCGCGGAATCCTTCGGGTTCCGCGGCCCGTTCGTGTGTCCGTCCACGGTCATGGGCGGTACGGCGGTGTCGAGAGCCTCGGAGAGTTCGACCAGGGACTGCAGGATCAGGGCCGCGCCCCGGCGCAGGAGCGCGTCGCGAGGGCTCGCGGCGTCCCAGGCTTCCAGGGCCTCGCGAACGGGGTCCCAGCGTGGCACCCGGCGCTCGCGCACCGACTTGGCGCCCTGTTCGGTGGCCTTCCGCAGTGCCTCGGCGAAGCGGGCGGCGGCCGGGACGGGGGCCGCGTCCCGTTCCGGGAGGTGGGCCTCCATGAGCATGGTGACCCGGCCCATCTGGGCGAGGGCGTCCTCCGCGTCGTCGGCGGCGGTCCGGGACAGGCCGCGATGGCGTACCGGCTCGTTCGTCGCCCGCTCCACAGCCGCGTGCCACGCCGCGCGAGCGGTCCGGGAAGCGAGAAGCGCCGTGCGGACGGGGTCGGGGGCGGCGGGGGCGGGGGCGTGGTCAGATGCGTGGTCGGGGGCGAGGGATCGATCCCCGCCGACACGCTCGCCGTCGGCAGCGACTCGGTCAGCTGGGGCGTCGTCGGGGATTGCGGGCCCGTGGTCTGCAGCGAGGGCAGGCACTCCGCCGGAGGCACCGGCGTCGGCGGGGGCGTGCCCGCGGCCGTCGTCCTCGGGGTTCGGGGTGGCGGGGGCTCGAAGTCCGGGTGTCATGGCGCGGTCGGCGGTGGGCCGGGGGTCGGCGCCGGCTGGATGGGCGTAGCGGCTGAGGACGGCTGACGCGTAGCGGCCCTGCGCGGCCAGCCAGTCGGCGAGGCGGCCGCGCAGACGGGGCGTCTCCCAGGCCGGGTAGAGCGCGTACGCGAGCATCGCGAGGAGTCCGCCGAGCAGGGTGAGCAGCACGCGCTCCGGCACGGTCTGCGTCCACTGTTCGCCGCCCATGCCGAGCAGGAAGACGACGTACGCGGCGATGAAGGCCTGCGCGGCCATCTGGCTGGTGCGCATCAGCAGGTACATCAGCGCCGCGCTGATCACGGCGAGGGCGCCCGAGAGAACCGTCCCCGGGTGCGCGACCTGCACGATCCCGGTGGCCAGCGCCACCCCGACGAGGGTGCCGCCGAAGCGGGCGATCGCCCGGCTGTACGTCTGCGAGAAGTCCGGGCGCATGATCATGACCGAGGCCAGCGGCGCCCAGTAGCCGTGGCCGAGCGGGAGCCAGGTGCCGAGGAGGTAGCCGGCGGCGGCCACGGCGGAGACGCGGATCGCGTGGCGGTAGATCGGGGAGTCCCGGTGCAGTTCTTCGCGCATGGCACGCAGGGAGACGGGGATCAGGGCGATGAAGGTGGGACGCAGCAACGGGGCGGCGCCGGTCTCCCCCGGACGGCCGACGGCCGCGCCTGTGCCGCCCATGACCGCACCTGCGCTGTCCACGGCCACGTCGTACCGCCGTCCCCCCGCCGTCTCCACCACGTCCTGCAACAGGGTCCCCAGCCGCGTCGCCGCCCGGTACGGCGGCCCCGTCAGGATCGCCTCCGTGTCCGGGGTCCTGAAGACGGCGACCGCGCCGGGCGGCAAGTTCACCGGCGTCCCGTGACGGATGGCGCGGGCCGCCCCGTCCAGGATGGCGGCCGCGGCGGCGAGCAGTTCGTTGACCTTGTCGCGTTGGGGGCATTCGGACGGTACGCCCATCGCCGGGTCGGCCAGGGAGGCGAGGACGGGGCGGATACGTTCGGCCAGGCCCCGGGTGCCGTGCAGTTCGGCGGGGCGTCTGCGGGCCTGGCGTGGGGTGACGGCGGCCGCGTCGCGTGCCTCCATGAGCGGAAGCGGGTCGAAGGGCGCCACCGGATCGTGGCGCAGCCGGCGCGCGTAGTCGGCCTCGGCGGCCAGGGCGTCGGCCAGCGCGTCACGGTGGGCACCCCAGCGCCGTACCGGAAAGAGCACCACCAGGGACGCCTGTACGAGCCCGCCGACGATCATCATCGCGCTGTGGCCCGCCGCCTGGGCGACCGAGGTCGGCAGGGTGACCGTCACCAGCATGATCGCTACGTTCGAGGAGGCGATCAGGCCGGCCGTGGGGCCGACCGCCCAGCTCATCCCGGACAGGAACGTCCACACCACCAGCAGGGTCAGGAACAGGGCCAGGTGGGAGATCGTCACGTAGCCGACGAACGTCGAGACGGCGAGGCTCGCGCCGGAGGCGAGCGCCAGCTCCGGACGAGGGCGCCAGCTGCGCTGGAACGTGGCGATCGCCGCCTGGAACGCCCCGAAGGCCGAACTGGCCGCGGCCCCGGGCCCGAACGCCCACAGACTCAGCCCCATCACCAGTGCGAGCCCCGCCGCACCCCGCACCGCGATCAGCGGTTCGAGACGCTTCCGCTCGATCCGCAGACCCGAGCGCGCGGTCGCGTTCAGCGCCCGGAGCCAGCTCATTCCGCCAGCGTACGGGAGTTTTATCTCTCTATTTGGGTATCTCTGTGCATGTTTCTTGACATTCAGTGGCGGCGACGGAACGGGGGGCGCGTGACGCAGGCCCACCCGCCTGCGTGATGATCCAGATGATCCGGATGATCCATGAGCACCGTCACGAACACGAAAACCAGGGGAACCCCATGCGCGTCCTTCCGATCGCCGTCGCCGTCGCCGCGGCGGCTCTCACCCTGACCGCCTGCGACAGCGGCGGCGACAGCAGCGGTGAGTCCAAGGCCTCGCCGGACTCGGCGGCCAAGACGACCTCGGCGAACTGCAAGATCGACCAGGTCGGCATCCAGGTGGGCCCCGCCAACGCCGCCCCGGCCGCCGGGGACACCGGCAACGTGCCCGTCACGCTCACCAACAACGGTGCCGAGTGCACCCTCGAGGGCTTCCCCGGCATCGCGGTGCAGGGCGGCAGCACGACCACGGATGTCCCCGAGCAGGAGGCCGCGACGCCGCCGAAGCTGACCCTGGCGAAGGACGGCACCGCCACCTTCACGATCACCTACGTACGGGGCGAGGCGGGCGACGGCAAGAGCCTCGACGCGACGACACTGAAGATCAGCCTGCCCGGCGCCACCGACACGCAGAGCTTCAAGTGGTCGTACGGCCCCCTCGCGGGGAAGAGCGACTCGGGTGACCTGGATGCTTCGGTGAGCCCGTTCCAGACCGCCGGCGACTGAGCGGCCACCGGACTGTCCGTCACCGCAGCGGCGGCCGTGCCCTGACCTGTGCGCGGTCGGCCGCCGCGGCGCCCTGTTCCCACCCGGCCGCGTCGCTGACCCCGCGCAGCCGGGTGGTGACGGTGTCCGGGAACATCCGCTCCATGTGGTCCGTGACCGCGACGTCACGGGCCACCAGGACCGGCAGCAACTCCCCCTCCCCCGCCCCTTCCGCCGACGCCACCTGCCCCTCGGCGGCAGTCGCCAGCCGGTCGCCGATGCGATGCGCGTACGCGGCGAGGAACGACTGCCGGAAGGTCTTCGTGCGCTTCCTCCCGCCGGCCCGCTGGGCCGCCTCCGCCTTCGTCATCGCGGCCGTGGCCTGCACAAGCAGAGAGGTGTAGAGGAGTTCGACCGCCTCCAGGTCGGGTTCGAAGCCGACGACCGTCGAGAAGCCCAGGGACTCGTTCCACACGGCGCGGCAGCGGTTCGCGCCGGCCACCGCGTCCAGCAGCACCGCCTTGGCCGTCTCGTACGGCGGCTCGACGCCGATGCGGCAGGCGCCGGGCGCGTCCTTCGCGTGGGTACGGGCCGCGAGCAGCGCCTCGTCGATGCTGTGCCGCGCCATCAGCTCCTGTGCCTTGGCGCTCAGCGCCTCCGCCTCCTCCGGAAACCCGGTCGCCTCGGCCTTGGCGAGCAGGGCGCGGATACGCGTGAGCATGCGGGAGTCGTGTGCGGAGCTTGCGGCGCCTGGGGTGCTTGCCGGTATCTCCAGCGGCTCGATGGACGGCAGACGCAGCAGCAGCCGGTACAGCTCCAGGACGGTGGTGGCGTGGGTGAAGCGGTCCGGGCGGGGTGGCTGCGCCCCGACGTCGGCCGCGGCTGCGAGCTCTTCCAGCTGGGTCGCCCAGCGCGGGCCCCGAGGCGTCCGGTTCTCGCTGAGGATCAGCGCCGACACCAGGCGTACGTGTACGTCGTCCAGCTCGCGCCGCACGATCCGTACGACATCGGCGGGCTGCCAGCCGCGACGCCAGGCCGCGGCGACGAACTCCTCGCCGCGCCGGGTGAGTTCGGCGTCGGACGCGGGGGCGGCGGCCAGCAGCGAGGCGCCCGTGTCGAGGGAGGTGTCGGTGTCGGCGTAGAGCGCGGCCTCGAAGGCGCGCGCCACGGTGCTGGGCGTACTGCTGCTCATGCCTCGATCGTGTCACGCGCGAGGGTGGGGCCGGACCTGCTCCCGGGGCGTCGTCCAGCCTCGGACATTCCGGGAATTGCGGCTATCGTGCGGTCGTGACCGGTTCGGAGCAGCGTCCGCTTCTCTTCCTGGATGTCGACGGCCCCCTCATTCCGTTCGGGGCGACGCCGCGGCAGTATCCCGAGGGATATCCGTCGTATCACTCGGGCCACTCGGGCCGCGGGCCGCAGGCGGCCGCCGCCAATCCGTTGCTGGCCAGGATCAATCCCGCGCACGGACCGCGACTGGCGGCGCTGGCCTGCGAGTTGGTGTGGGCGACGACGTGGATGGCCGACGCGAACGAATGCGTCGCGCCATGGCTCGGGCTGCCGGATCTGCCCGTGGCGATCTGGCCGGAGGACTCCGGCGAGGACGAGCGGGGCGGACTCCATTGGAAGACCCGGCCTCTCGTCGACCGGGCGGCCGGCCGTTCTTTCGTCTGGGTGGACGACGAGATCACCGATACCGACCGGGCCTGGGTGGCGGCACATCACCGAGGACGGGCCCTTCTCCATCGGGTCGATCCCTGCCACGGCCTCACGGACGCGGACTTCGCGGCGCTCACGGAGTGGCTGACAGGCGAGAGATGAGTGTCAACTTCAGGTTGACGTCCCTTGCGCGTCAACCTACGGTTGACACATGACGACTAACCCGCTCGGCACGGCATCCGTACGTCTCGACGACCTCATCGATGCCATCAAGAAGGTCCACACCAACACCCTCGACCAGCTCCAGGACGCGGTGATCGCCGCGGACCATCTGGGCGACGTGGCCGACCACTTGATCGGCCACTTCGTGGACCAGGCCCGGCGTTCGGGCGCGTCCTGGACGGACATCGGCAAGAGCATGGGCGTCACCCGGCAGGCCGCCCAGAAGCGCTTCGTCCCGAAGGCCGAATCCGACCTCGACCCCAGCCAGGGCTTCAGCCGCTACACCCCGCGAGCCCGGAACGTGGTCGTGGCCGCACACAACGAGGCGAAGGCGGCGGGCAACGCCGAGAGCCTCCTCCCCGCGCACCTCGTCCTCGGCCTGCTCGCCGAGCCCGAGGGTCTCGCCGCCGAGGCGATCACCGCGCAGGGCGTGACCCTGGACGCTGTCCGCGAGGCGGCGACCGCGGCACTCCCGCCGGCCGTCGCCGAGGTCCCCGAACTCGTCCCGTACGGCGCCGACGCCAAGAAGGTCCTGGAACTCACCTTCCGCGAGGCCCTCCGCCTCGGCCACAACTACATCGGCACCGAGCACATCCTGCTGGCCCTCCTGGAGTACGAGAACGGCGAGGGCGTCCTCAGTGGCCTCGGCGTCGAGAAGGCGGCGGCCGAGGCCCACATCGCCCACGTCGTCGGAGAGATCCTGAAGGCGAGTCGGCAGACCGGCTGACCAGGCCCCGGGCAAAGCGGCACGCCTGGTCCTGGTTCGGGGCTGTTGTCAGACCCTCCTGCGAGACTCGGAATCATGACCGAGCGCTGGGCTCTCGCGCCGGCCGAGGACGGTGGCGTGGAGGTCGCCGTCCTCGGCCCCGCCGGGCTGCCCGCCGGGCCGGTCCGCAGGGAGCCGGATCTCGCGGAAGCCGTGCGCTCCCGGCCCGAGGTGACCCGCTGGGTCTGGCGGTCGACGGCCGACGCATATCCGCTCCTGCTCGCCACGGGGGTGCGAGTGGAGCGGTGTTACGACATCGAGGCCGCCGAGACCCTGCTGCTCGGGCACGAGGGCCGGCTCGGCGAGCCCCGGTCGGCCGCCGCCGCGCTGGCGAGACTGCGCGGCGGCCCCGTACCGCCGGATCCACCGCAGCGCTCCGCCGAGCCCGGCTCCCAGTCCTCCCTCTTCGAACCCCGCCCGGTCCACGTGCCCCTGACCGATCTCCTCGAGGTGTACGCGGATCAGCGGCGCCGCCACGAAGCGACCGCGCACCCGGAGCGGATGCACCTGCTGACGACAGCCGAGTCGGCGGGGATGCTGGTGGCGGCGGAGATGAACGGCGCGGGGCTGCCGTGGCGCGCGGACGTCCACCGCGAGGTCCTGCACGAGCTGCTCGGCGAGCGGTACGCGGGCGGCGGCGAGCCCAGACGCCTGGCCGAGCTCACGGACGAGGTCTCGGCGGCCTTCGGGAGAAGGGTCAGACCCGACCTGCCCGCCGACGTCATCAAGGCGTTCGCGCAGGCCGGGATCAAGATCAGGTCCACCCGGCGGTGGGAGATCGAGTCCCTCGACCATCCGGCCGTGAAGCCGCTGATCGAGTACAAGAAGCTGTATCGGATCTGGGTCGCCCACGGCTGGTCCTGGCTCCAGGACTGGGTGCGGGACGGGCGGTTCAGGCCCGAGTATCTGCCGGGCGGGACGGTCACCGGGCGGTGGGTGACGAACGGCGGGGGTGCGCTGCAGATCCCCAAGGTCATCCGCCGCGCGGTCGTCGCCGACCCCGGCTGGCGGCTCGTGGTGGCCGACGCCGACCAGATGGAGCCGCGCGTGCTGGCCGCGATCTCGCGCGACCCCGGCCTGATGGAGGTCGCGGGCCGGGAGAGCGACCTGTACCAGTCGGTGTCGGACCGGGCGTTCGCGGGCGACCGGGCCCAGGCCAAGCTCGCCGTGCTCGGCGCGGTGTACGGACAGACGTCCGGGGACGGCCTGAAGAATCTGGCCGCGCTGCGCAGACGGTTCCCCAAGGCCGTCGCGTACGTGGACGACGCGGCGCGGGCCGGTGAGGAAGGGCGCCTCGTACGGACATGGCTCGGGCGTACGTGTCCCCCGGCGGCCGGGGCCGGCGACGACGGCGCCTCGGAGGAGGCGGGCATCCCGCAGGACGAGCCCACCGAGGCCGCCGGGGCCGCCCTCGGCGACCAGGGCTGGGTGCCGGGGTACGCCTCCTCGAACTCCCGGGCCCGTGGCCGCTTCGCGCGCAACTTCGTCGTCCAGGGCAGCGCCGCCGACTGGGCGCTCCTGCTGCTCGCCGCCCTCCGGCGCGGCTGCGCGGACCTCGCCGCCGAGCTGGTCTTCTTCCAGCACGACGAGGTGATCGTGCACTGCCCGGCCGAGGAGGCGGACACGGTCGTGACGGTGATCCGGGAGGCCGCGGAGCTGGCGGGACGGCTGACGTTCGGCGAGACACCGGTCCGTTTCCCGTTCACGACGGCGGTGGTGGAGTGTTACGCCGACGCGAAGTGAGCGACCCGGCGCCCTAGGGCCTGTCGATGCCTCGCAGGAGTTCCGTCAGCTCCCCCACCACCGGGGTGTCCGTCCCGTCCAGCGCCTCCAGAGCCCGCTTCCACTGCTCGTACGCCCCTTCGACATCCCCCCGCGTCCGCAGCAGCAGCCCCCGCTGGTGCCGGGCGAGTCCTCCCGTGTACCGGTCGGCGCGGCGGTCGGCACGGCACACCAGCAGATCGCACTCGCGCGCGGCCCGCTCGCAGTGCCCCACCCCGCGCAGGGCACGCACCAGCCCGAGCCGCGTCTGCGACTCCCCGTGCCAGTCGCCGTGGCCGCCGAGGATGCGCAGACTCTCCTCGAAGTGCGGCAGGGCGGCGGCCGGTTCGCCGAGGGTGAGGTGGGCGTAGCCGATGTTGCAGTGCGCGGAGTGCCGGATGATCACGTCGTCCATCGCGTCGCCGATCGCGAGGCTGCGCTTGTGGTGGTCGATGGCGGCCCGGGGGTCCGTGTGCTCGTACAGATTGCCGAGGTTGCTGTAGGTGATGGCCTCCGTGTGCAGGTCCCCCAGCTCCCGGGAGAGTTCGAGGCTCTGCAGCAGCGCTTCGCTCGACTCGGCGTGGCGCCCGAGCCCCTCGAGGAGCATGCCGCGGTTGTTCAGGCCGCGCCGCACCCACGACAGCACACCGAGCCGCCGCCAGATCGCCAGCGCCTCGTCGTTCAGCGGGAGCGCCTCGCTCGCACGCCCCGTCATGTAGTGCAGGCCCGCGAGGTCCCCGAGCGCGTACGCCGCGGCGGCCTCGTCCCCCAGCCGCCGCGCCGCGCCCAGCGCCAGCCGCTGGAGCACCTCCGACTCGGCGACCCGGCCGCTGCGTTGGAGGTACGGGTTGAGCAGCCGCACCAGCACGGGAACGTACGCGGACACCTTCGCGTACCGCTCCACCAGCGCCACCACGTTCTCCAGCTCCAGCTCGCCCCAGGCGAAGGCCTCCTTGGCGGAGCCGAACGACGGCGTGGCCGCGAGGTCCACCGCGTGTGCCGGCGGCTGCGAGGCGGTGGGCCTGCTGCGGTCCTCGCGGTCGAGGCCCGGCTCGACGATCGCTTCGAGGGAGCGGGCGGCGACGGCGGTGTACCAGCGCAGGGCGCGTTCGGACGCGCGGGTGTCCGGGGCGGCGCCAGACGCTCCGTTCGGCTGTTCGCCTGGCTGTCCTTCCTGCTGTCCGCCCGGCTGCCCTTCCGGCTGTCCGCCCGGTTCTTGGGCCGTCGCTCCCGCGATCTCCCGGGCGAAGTCGCGGACGAGGTCGTGGGGTGCGTAGCGGCCGTATGCCGTCTCCTCCAGGAGGGCGACATCGACGAGGCGGTCCAGGGCGGCCTCGGCGCGGCGTTCGTCGGTGCCGGACAGGCGGGCGAGGAGGGGCGCCCCGTACACGGGGAGATCGAGCGCACCGATGCGGCGCAGGGCGAGTGCGGCGTCCCGGTCGGCCTCCCGCTCCGAGGCGTGCAGCGCGTCGTGGGCCACGGCGAGTGATCTGCGCACGCTCAGGTCATCGTATTCGAGGTGATGCAACCGCCCCTCGGTGGCAGCCAGTTGACCGGCCAACGCGTCCGGGGTGAGCGCGCGGCGGGCGGCGAGGCGGGCCGCGACCACACGGAGGGCGAGCGGGAGCCGACCGGTGAGTTCGACGAGGGGGTGCCCGCCGTCGAGGCCGTCCTCGCGCCCGGAGACGGCGCGCAGCAGGGTCGCGCTGTCCTCGTCCGACAGCGGAGCGAGCGGAAAGCGGTGCGCGCCGTCCAGGGCGGTGAGCGGCGAACGGCTCGTCACGATCACCGCGCACCCCGCGCCCGCGGGGAGCAGCGGCCGCACCTGGGCTGCGTGCGCGGCGTCGTCGAGCACCATCAGGATGCGGGCCGGCGCGAGCATCGACCTGAGCAACGCGGCTGCTGCGTCCGGGTGTTCGGGGATCCGGCGCGGCTCCGTACCGAGGTCACGCAGCAACGCGGCGAGCGCCTGGCCCGGCGTGAGGGGGGTCATTCCAGGCGTGGCACCGTGCAGGTTGACGTACAACTGGCCGTCGGGAAAACGTTCCCGCAGGCCATGCGCGACGTGGAGCGCCAGCGCGCTCTTGCCGACGCCGGCCATGCCGCTGATGACGGCCACCACCGGAGCGGGGGGCGTCGGTCGCCGGTCCACGTCCAGGGCCAGGCCGAGTTCCTCGCGTACGTCGCTTCGGCCGGTGAAGTGAGCGGGTGGGGGCGGTAGTTGGGCGGGCCGGGGTGGAGCCGTGGCCGATTCCGGCTCGGCCGGGGCGGTGGACCGCTCCGTCCGGTCGGTGTCCGCGTCGCGCTCGGACCTGTGGGGTTCGTCCGCGTCGGGTTCGTCCGCGTCAGGTTCGTCCGTGTCTCGGCCGGTCCTGCCTCGGTCCGTCCCGTTGCGGCCCGTCCCGTTGTGGTCCGTTCCATTGCGGCCCGTTCCCTTGCGGTCCGTCCTGTCGCGGTCGGCCGTGTCGGGTTCCCGTTCCCTCAGGATCTCCAGGTGTGCCTCGCGCACCGCGGGTCCCGGCTCGACGCCGAGTTCCTCGATCAGGCGGGCCCGCAGGTCGCGGTGGACGGCCAGGGCCTCGGCCTGACGTCCGGTGCGGTGCAGCACGAGCATCAGCAGCCGGTGGAACGCCTCTCGCAGGGGGTGCTCGGCGACGAGGGCCGCCAACTCGAGTGCGAGGGCGGCGAGTCGCGCGGCGCCGATGTCGTGGGCGGCCACGGCGGGCGTACGGGCATCACCGCCGACGGCTCCCGGGGCTCCCCTGTCACCGGCACGCCGGGAGGTGTGAGCGTCTGCTCCAGACACCTCCCGTACTCCAGGCACCCCGGTGACCGAACCCGCAAGCCGCAGTTCGGCCTCGTATCGCCACTCCAGGACGAGCAGCCGGGCCTCCTCGAGGCGCTGGACGAGCGCGTGCCCGCCGAACTCGGGCGAGACCCCGCCGAGCGGCGTACCGCGCCACAGCGCGAGCGCCGCCAAGGCCTCGCGCAGCGCCCGTGCCCCGTCGCGTCCGGCATGCGCGGCGCGCGCGGCCGTGACGTGGGATTCGAAGACGCGGACGTCCAACTCGCCCTCGCCGACCCGCAGGAGGTATCCCGGCGGCACGGCCCGCAGCCGCTCCGGATCGTCGAGGAGCCGCCGCAGCCGGGTGACGTGGTTCTGCAACGAGGCTTGCGCGGACGCGGGCGGTGTCCCGCCCCACAGCGCTTCCTTGAGCGCGTCGACCGAGACGACCCGGCCCGGCTCCAGGAGCAGCGCCACCAGCAGCGCTCGCATCTTGCCGCTGCCGATCGATCGGGCCTCGCCCTCGGCGTCGTACAAGACCGGCGGACCCAGCAGCCCGAACCGCAGCCCGTACCGCATAGCGCCGCCCCACTGCCTTTCCGCGCGACCGCCCCGGCCGCACCCCGTGGCGACGTCGCGCCTTCCTGCGACGACTTCGCGCCGTCCGACTCCCGGTTTCCTGTTGAACCGTTGGTCACATGTTAGCGATCCGTTGGCGCGGCCTGATGGGATCGCTTCATCGGATCTGGCCCGACGGCGCGCGCGTATGACGCGTAACTCGGGGGAGTGTCGCCGCCGTGGCCGGATCCGGGGTCATAGGGGCCCCGGTCGTCGGAGGTGAACGACCGGGGCCTTTGTCCGTCCCCGTGTCAGAGCACCGGTGGCCTTCCGAGCCGGGTGAGCCGCCACACCGTCCGCCATCGCATCGGCCGCCGCTCCCCGCCCGACTCCCGCAGCCCTTCCGCGAAGCCGCCGAACCAGGCCCGCAGCCCGCCGAACGACCGCGTCCGTACGAGCGTGAGCAGCATCCAGATCCCCAGGTGCACGGGTATGAGCGGGAGGGGCAGTCGACGGCGGGTGAGCCAGACCCGGTTGCGGGCGGTCACGCGGTGGTAGATGGCATGCCGGGCCGGTGAGGTCTTGGGGTGCTGGAGGAGCAGTTCGGGCGCGTAGAGCACAGTCCACCCGGCGTCTATGGCCCGCCAGGCCATGTCGGTCTCCTCGTGCGCGAAGAAGAACTCGGCGGGCCAGTCGCCGATCTGCGCGAGCATCGCCGTCGAGAAGGCGTGCCCGCCCCCGAGGAACCCGGTCACGGGCCCTCCGCGCATCGGATCCTTCGCCCCGACGCGAGGCACGTGCCGGCGCTGTGTCTCCCCGCTCTCGTCGGCGATGCGGAACCCGACGATGCCGAGGCGCGGATCGGCGGCGAACAGGTCCCGGACCCTCCGCAGCACATCCGCGTCGACGAGCAGCCCGTCGTCGTCGAGTTCGACGACGACGTCCACGTCCCCGAACTCCTCGAGTCTGGCCAGGCCCACGTTCCGCCCGCCCGGACAGCCAAGGTTCTCCTCGACCTCGATGGTGGTCACCTCACCGGGCAGCCCCAGCCGCTCGGCGAACTCGGGCAGGGGGCAGCCGTTCCCCACGATCACTATCCGCGCGGGAGCGACGTCCTGCTCGGCCACGGAGGCGAGCAGCGCGTCGACTTCGGCGGGACGGTTCCCCATGGTCACGACGGCTACGGCGATCCGAGGCCCCTCCGACGACACGCTCACCACTCCATCCCAGGCAGACAACTCTGGCCAGGATGCTAGCCGTTCACCAGGAGTTCTCCTCAAGTGCGCCGGAAACCCCCCTCTCGAGGACGAGAAGAGCGGGCCCGCCAGAAGTCCGTCGCCGGTCGCGGCCTCAAGGGCGCGGGCGAGCACGGCGACACCGGTGTCGCCGACCGCTTCGTATCCGACCGACCCGTCCCGGGTTCGTCAACCGCGCGGCCAGGGGCGCCCGTCAAGGCGCTCGATGTCACGGTTGAAGCGGCTGAGATAGCCGGCGAACTCGGCCACATCGTCGGGCTTCCAGTTGGCCATGATCATCTCCAGGCCCTGCAGGTTCTCGGCGCGATGGGCGGCCAGGCGACGCTCGCCCTCGGCGGTGATGGCGAACTTGCGGGCGATACCTCCCTCGGGGTCGGGCATGCGCTCGACGACACCGGTGCGCAGCATGGCGGCGGTCTGCCGGTTGAGGGTGGAGGTGTCGAGCCCGAAAGCATCACTGAGCTGACCGATGGACATCAGCCCTTCCACCTGGATGCGACTGAGCAGGACATACGCACTGCGGTCCAGCCGTTGCTCACCGGCGGCCCCGCGCGAGCGGGGATTGAGCATGTGCATGTGGCGCCCGAGCAGCATGGTCTCGAATTCGAGCAGCTCGACCGGCCTGACCGCCGACTCGGCCGCCGACGCACCCGCCGACCCGGCCGCCGTCACACCCGTCGGCTCGTCGGTCGGCTCGTCCATCGGCCCGCCTGCTGGCCCATCCACTGGCCCATCCACTGGCCTATCCACTGGCCTATCCACTGACTTGTTCACGCGAGGCATCCTTCGGCTCCTGGCTCGCTCTCATCCCGGAAAGCTACCTCCCGCTAGGTATATCGCCGCGATGTGTATGATGCACAAGGCATGCACCGTACATATGGCATGCAGGATGCATATCTCCATGATCCGGAAGAGCAACAGGGAGTATCCGTGGACAGTTCCCAGCCCGCAGCCCGCTCCGGCGGCGTTGTCGGCATCCTCGCCTTCGCCGGCATCGTGGCCGCGATCACGCAGACCCTCGTGGTGCCACTGATCGGGGAACTGCCGACCCTGTTCGACACCAGTGCCTCGAACGCCTCGTGGGTCGTCACCGCCACACTCCTGGCGGCGGCCGTGATCACCCCCGTCGCCGGCCGCCTCGGTGACATGTACGGCAAGAAGCGCATGCTTCTGGTCTCCCTGGTCCCGCTCGTCCTGGGCTCCGTGGTCTGCGCCCTGTCCTCCTCGGTGCTCCCGATGATCGCCGGACGAGGTCTGCAGGGCCTCGGCATGGGCGTGGTGCCCCTGGGCATCAGCCTTCTGCGTGACGTCGTACCGGCGGAGAAGCTGGGCACGTCCATCGCGATGATGAGCGCGTCCATGGGTGTGGGCGGCGCGCTCGGCCTGCCGTTCTCCGCCGCGATCGCCGAGAACGCCAGCTGGCGCGTGCTGTTCTGGGTCGTCGCCGCGCTGACCCTCGCGGTCGCCACGCTGATCTGGTTCTTCGTGCCCGCGGGCAGCGAGAACACCTCCAAGGGCAGCTTCGACCTGCTCGGCGCGATCGGCCTGGGCATCGCCCTGGTCTGCCTGCTCCTCGGCGTCTCCAAGGGTGCCGACTGGGGCTGGGGCAGCGGCACCACGCTCGGGCTGCTCGGCGCCGCGATCGTCCTCCTGCTGGCCTGGGGCTGGTGGGAACTGCGTACCCCCGAGCCGCTGGTCGATCTGCGTGTGACCGCCGCTCCGCAGGTGCTGATGACGAACGCGGCCTCGATCCTGGTCGGCTTCGCGATGTACGCGCAGTCCCTGGTGATCCCCCAGCTGCTCCAGCTGCCCGAGGCCACCGGCTACGGCCTGGGCCAGTCGATGCTGGCCATGGGCCTGTGGATGGCCCCTGCGGGTCTGATGATGATGGTGATGTCCCCGATCGGCGCCAAGCTCTCCGCCGCCAAGGGCCCCCGGGTCACCCTGGCCGTCGGCGCCCTCATCATCTCCATCGGGTACGGCATCTCGCTGCCGATCATCGGGACCAGCTCCCCGTGGGGCCTGCTCGCCGTGACGATCGTCTGCAACACCGGAGTCGGCTTCGCCTACGGTGCGATGCCCGCCCTCATCATGAGCGCGGTGCCCCAGTCGGCGACCGCCTCGGCCAACAGCTTCAACACGCTGATGCGCTCGATCGGCAGCTCCGTGTCGGCCGCCGTGATGGCCGTGGTCCTGGCCCAGATGACGACGCAGTTCGGCCCCGTGTCCCTGCCGTCCGAGAGCGGTTTCCGCGTCGCCCTGCTGATCGGCTCCGGCGTGGGCCTCGCGGCGGCGGTCGTCGCCTTCTTCATCCCGGTACGCCCGGTGGCGGCCAAGCCGGAGCCCGGCAGCACGCCGGACACCGTTCCGGAGGCGGTCGAGGCGAAGGCCTGACCTGGAGGTCCGCCCAGGAGGAGAGGGCGGCCGGGGTATCCCCGGCCGCCCCCTCGTTCGCCCCCTTCTCACCGCACCGCGGTGATCCGGCCCTCCGTCAACCTGAGTCGGCCCCGGTCGTACAGCTCGGCGAGGTCGGAGTCCAGGAGTCCGCGGATGGTCCAGCCCGTTCTCCGCCAGCCGAAGAACTCACCGACGTACCGGATCAGTTCGTCGCGCGACATCCCCGGGTGCTCCGCCGCGAGCCTGTACAGCGCCACCTGCCGCTCCACCGACGCGATGTGCGCGGCCTTGCGCGGCGTGTCGTCGCCCTCCGGGGCGCGGGCCATCAGCACGTCCCGGCCCGCTACGTCGAAGAATTCGCCTTCGACGGTGACCTCGCCCACGCGGGCAAGGCCTCGCACCACCTCGCGGACGTTGTCGCGGACCCGGTTGCCCGTCCGGGCCAGACCCCACGCCTCACCGGCACGCTGCACCAGCAAGTCCTCGTGGACGGGCCCCTCGACCGCGATGACCCTCGTCAGCAGGTCGCGCAGCGTGTGACGGGCCTCTGGACTGTGCAGTGCGTACGGCGACGCGACCAGCATCGTGCACCTTCTGTACAGGGCCCTCCAGGGGCGGTGCTCCGTGCTCGCGCTCCTGCTCCTGCTCGTGCTGGTGCTCGTGCTCATGCCGGCGCTCGTGGCGGGCCACGGGGTGCCGGCCCGAAGCGAGTCCACCTCGAGGACGAAAGCGCGCGCGGTGGGGCGTTCAGCGGGATCCGTGGCCAGGCAGCGTGCGATCAGCGCTCCGAGGTCCCCCAGGCGGGGTGGCACCTGCCAGGACTCGGGACGCCGCCCCGGCCATTCCCCGTAACGGTCGCGCGTCGCCTCGTGGAGAAGGATCGCCCCCAGCCCGTAGACGTCGAAGGAGGGGTCCAGCGGCGCGTCCTGCGCATATCCCTCGGGCGGGAAGTAGCCGGTGGCGAGTTCGCGGTACTGCGGATAGGGGTGGGGGCGTCCGTCATGCTGGGCATAGACCCAGCTGATGAGGACCGGCCGGTCGGGGACAAGGACGACGGCGTGCGGGGAGAGGTTGCCGTGCACGATGCCCAGGGAGTGCGCCCGTTCAAGGGCCCCGCCGAGTTTGCGGGCCAGGTCGGACAGGGAGTGGAAGTTGTCCGCGGGGCCGTTGCTCCACCAGGCGACGTGGTTGAGGTTCCGTGCCGGGGCGCCCGAGACCGAGGTGATGCACCCCATGGCCAACCAGGGCGGCGTCGCGTTCGGATCGATGCCGAGAAGCGGCGGCGCGTCCTGGCCTGCCATGCGCCGTAGGGACTCCGCCTCGGTGTACAGGAGCGCCCGGAACACCTCCGGGGACGGCCGGCGGCCCTGCGGCAGCACCTTCACGACGGCCTGCCTTCCCTCGGCGTCGACTCCGATGAAAACGTCGGAGAAGTCCGCGGCGGTGAGGTACATCTGCCGCGTATACGGGCTGGACTCGGCGTAATCGGTGCCGCCGGGCAGGGTCGATGAGGCAGGGGTGGTCAGCCCGGCGCGGATAAGGGCCTCCTCGCGCAACCGGGCCCATGGAATGTCGTCCGCGGGCAGCCCCGCGGTGCCGGAAGGATCGGGGAGCATTCCGGAGACGCGTCCGGCCGGACCGTCGGCGCTGCGTTCGAGGAAGCGGGAGACTTCGAGCAGGATGCGGTCCACTTCGTGGGCGCGCAGCGTTTCGATGAGGGCCGCGCGCACTCCGGGCAGGAAGTCGTGCGGAAGGTCGGACAACTCGGTGGGAGCCGCTGTCCCGCACGGGGCGATGAGCCCGCTGAACAGGACCTCGGCCAGCACCGAGGGCGGGCTGCCCGGCAGCATGGACGCCTGCACCACCCGCATGATGGAGACGGTGAGCGGTACGGCCGAGAGGCAGGCCGCCAACCGGAAGGCATCCGGCGTGGCCATCGCGTGAAAGTCCTTCAGGCGCCGGGCCGGCGACCTGGAATCGGCAGGGACCGACAGCGGCGTACGGCGCGCGTCGACAAGCGTGACCGCGGCTTCGGTGTCCCGGTGGCCGGATCCGGCCACCAACTCCGCCCACGGTCCGAGCCACCCGGCGTTCAGCTCCAGCACGGGGACGGGGACGCTGCCGGCCGGCAGGTCCCGGGTGCGGCGCCGGAGCCCGGTGTACGCCATCTCGGTGTTGGCGGCGGAGGGCACCGCGCGGCGCAGCCGAGCGGGAACGACGGGAAGAGCCGTGCGGTGCCACAGATGTTCGGGGAGGGCCTGGAGAACGGCGAGGGGACCGGCGGCGGCCCACCGCCGCACGGCCTCCCGGGCCGACGGGTCGTGCCAGCCGGGAGCCACCCCGTCCGTGAGGACGAGCACCAGCCTGCGGCCCGACGGGTCGCATATCTCGGAGATGTCACGCATCCGGTCCGGCTCGGGCACGGGGTGCGCACTCAGTCCCGGTGGGCTGTCGGGACCTGCATGCAGATAGCGGATCCGTACATCACGGAAGGCCCCCAGCTGGATCAGCAGCCGGTGCACCTCACGGGCCAGGGACGACCACAGCAACAGACTCGCCGGGTGACCGTCCACCACGAGGACGGCATCGAGCCAGCGTTCCGCCGCCGGCCGCAGGACGGGCAGGTGAGTACCGCCGCGATGTGCGGCAGCCCGCTGGGCGATCCGCTCGATGGTGGCTTCCTCGTCGAGCTCGCGCGCGTGCCGTGACGGTACCCGGCGTTTCAGCGGCCGCAGCGCACGCAGCAACTCCAGCCGCCGGGGCAGCGACGAGTCGGCGGCCAGCCGCACCGGTCTGGCGGGCAGACGGTACGCGTCGACGGGCGACACCGCCGTGGCCGCGGCATGGACGGGGACGCCGGCGACGTCCGGTCCCCGTTCCTCGAGCGGGAGCGGAGTTCCGGCATCGCCCGCCGTCTCCTCCTGCTCCTGTGGAGTGTCGGCGGTGTGCGTGTCGACGGGGGGAGCGTCCGCGGCGGGCAGTTGTGTCGCGAGCCAGAGGATCTCGGCGAGTTCCCTCGGGGTGAGATCCTGCCCGAGCGCGGCCAGTACGGAGCGGAACTGCCCGACGCTCATCAGCGGGCCTGGTTGAGGTACTGCAGGACGAGATCCGCGACGTGCCCCGGATCGGTGCCGGTCTCGCCCGCCGCGTGCCGGGCCAGGTACACGGCCTGCAGGAGCTGGTCGGTGGCTAGTTCTCCCGTGTTCCGCCGGTCAAGGAAGAGCGAGATGAGGTTCTCGGCGTGGGGGGCCGCCGCCCCGAGGTGGGCGTGCACGATGGCGCGCAACCGGTCCGGTCCGGGCGCGGACAGGTGAAGGCGTACGCAGCGACGTAAGAAGGCGGGAGCGAAGTCACGCTCGCCGTTGCTGGTGAGCACGACGAACGGGAAGGCCCTGCACCGCACTTGGCCCGCGGTGACCGCTACCCGTACACCGTCGTCGGCCGGGCGCACCTCGGCGTCGGCCAGCGTGTCGGCGACCCGGGAGAGCTCGGGGATCTCGAAGGTGCCCTCCTCGAACACATCCAGCAGGTCGTTGGGGAGGTCGATGTCACTCTTGTCGATCTCGTCCACGAGCAGCACGCGTGGAAGCACGTAGGGCGCCAGGGCGGTGCCGAGGGGCCCCAGCCGGAAGTACCGACCGACATCGACGGCAGTCGTCGGTGAGGCCGCGTTGGCCTCTTCCAGACGGCCGATCGCGTCGTAGCGGTAGAGCCCGTCCCTGAGCGTGCTGCGGCTGGTGATCGGCCATCGCAGAACCGGGCCGAGCCGCAGCTCATGGGCCACGGCATAGGCCAGGCTGGATTTACCGACTCCCGGGTCGCCCGTGACAAGCAGTGGGCGGCGCAGGTAGAGGGCGGTGTTGACCATCTCCACGGTCTGCGGGTCGGTCTGGTACGCGGCGGCTCGCAGCGGCCACCGGTCGGCCAGACCATAGTCGTGGTCCCGGTCGAACGGCGTGGGCTCATCCGCGTAGAAGGCACGCCAGGGCGGCGGTTCGGGCAGATCGGCGATGCCGTCGTGGGGCTCGCCGCTGCCGCGGTAGATCAGCCAGTCGCTCATCGATCCAGGCCTCTCATCTCTTTCTCCGCCTGCCTTGTCCGCATGCCTTGTCCGCATGCCTGCTACGCATACCGCAGCGAGGCATCGGGAAGCCGCCGCTCAGGGTCGTCCCACAACAACACGAGATCCTGGGCATGGTGCCCGACCGACCGGTGCTTCACAGCCTCTCCCCGAAGCTGCCGCACCCGCTCGGGCCACTGCGCCGGTGGAGCGGCTCCCATGTCACCGCGCAAGCTCCTGAAGAACTCCTCTGCGGGGCAGGACTCGCTTTCCCCGTCACGTCGGCACGCACGCCCGATCCGGGACGGACATGCGGAGCGCCGGGAGCCGGAGCAGCCCTCAAGGCCGGACCGCCGCCAAAGGACCACCGGAACCCCCGAAGCCAGTGCGACCTCCAGCGCGGCCTCGGAAGCGGAGACACGCAGGGAACCCGCGAGTACCAGCACGGCCAGGGCGGGTTCGGATTCGATCCAGCCCTCGAGCATTTCGTGATCCGCCTCGTCGTCGTCGCAGGCGAGCGCCATCGACGGTCCGCCGACCGCCGCCTCCGCGGTGAATCGGTTCCAGCGAATACGCCAGTACTGGCGCAGTTCCTCGTCGTCGAACCGCTCCAGGTCCCGTAGCACCACTGGGTGCTTACGGCCCAGCCCCATCCAGGCGTGGCGGGCCCAGGGCTTCCACTCGTCGAAGGCCTCCTCCATGAGTTCCTGAGGAACGATCAGCTCCACCATCACGGTGTCGCCAAGGGATCGGCCCAGGATGGCGAGCTGTTCCGGAAGCAGCCGCCGGGCCAGTGCCAGCGCCTCGGCAAGCGGCAGCGCGGCCGACTCGGCCGCGGCCGGAGAAATGGCGTCCTGGCCCTCGTAGCGCCACATCGCCACGTGGTAGCGGCTGTGGTCGACCGGGGACGGTCTGAAGCGGACCATGACCGATCTCTGGACCGTGGGGCGCGGGGAGGAGGACTGGAGAAGCTGAGCCAGGTCTCGCCGGTCCAGTTGCCGCACATCGCCCTGCGACTCGATCCAGGAGCGAAGCCTCGTTCCAAGATCTCCGGGCAGCTTGCACGCGACAGCGGCAACATGGCGGAACACGCGAGGCATCCCATGGTCCGCGGTGCCCAGAGCATCCAACTCGCCGATCACATCGCGGTGTTCGTGCAGGGGCAGTTCCGGGTGGGCCGCGTAACGCCCCGCTGCGTCGCGGAACGCCGCGGGCAGGCTCTCGGACTCGGGCACGGGGGCGGTGGCCAGCAGACCGAACAACTTGCGCTGCGCCCGTACCTGGATGGACGCGCTCCACAGCGACGTGGCGTCGCCTTCCGTGGCATCGGGCCACCTCAGGTCTTGTGCGTGGAAGGCGTCGTGCGCGCGGACGAGTGCCCGATAGACCGCCGGGTCGAGCCTTCGCAGCGCCCCGATCGGCGTCGCCAGACCTCCCATGTCCGTACTGTCCATCCGGGTGGCCTTCACCACCGCGCACACCCCTCCGGTGCTGAGGTTGAGGACCGGGCCCCCCGACATGCCGGGGGTGACCTCGTCCTGTTTCAGCCGGAGCATCAGTCCGCCGTCGAGGAACTGATCGCCCTGATAGACGAAGGTCGAGGTGAGCGGCTCAGGTTCGGATCGGTATTTGTCGGAATGGCCGACAGTGGCCAACTGCTGCCCTCCCATGGGGATCCGGTCGTGCCACCAGGCACAGGGGTGGCCTTCGGGCGGGTCCACCAGCCGGACGATCGCCAGATCGGGATACGGCCACAAGCCGCCGTACGCCGGAGCGGGCGAGGCGGCCGACACCGTACCGTCGAGCTCCGCCCCTTGCCAGGACAACTTGACGGGGCTTCCCACCGCACCGGCGACGTGCGCACAGGTGACCACGTAGCCCGGGGCGGCCAGGAATCCGCTCCCGGCAATCCTCCCCTGGACCTGGACAAGACACTGTTTGGCCGACTGAGTCAGCTGCGCCGTCTGCATGGCCTGATCCCCGATCGAGCCGGCTCGGACGCGGTCACTGCTGCGCCTCGTCCTGTGGCCGCCGACCACTCCACGACAGGGTCACCTTGACCGCGGCACTGCCACTCGTCCCCGCGAGCGCCGCGACCAGGCCGTCCTTGCCGAGCGCCAGCTCTACGCCCAGTTCCACGCTCACCTCGTCGGGCCCTGCCTGCGCGACCGCCTCGCGCACATTGTCGGCCACCGACCGCAGGACCGTGTCGAACCCCCGCAGAGCGCGGACACCGCCGTCGAAGAAACCCGAATCCTGCGGCCCCGGCGGTGCCTCGACCCGAGCCCAGATCACCTGTCCGTCCGAAAGCTGTACTTCTACCAGCTGCTGCATGTCCCCCGCCTGAACGGTACCGAGCTGATCCCACGCCCACGATAGTGCCGCCAAATGAGGGCACGCAGGGCATTCACACGTTTCCGAGGCTGCACTCCCGCGTTCGCCGCGGCCGGCTCATGACAAGCGCTGTCGCCGCCGTGTGCGCCGATCCCGCTGCGGAAACGAGGCACTGGCCGTTGCTTCCGGATCAGGCCAGGTGCCTGCTGAACCAGTCCGTGGCCAGCTCGGTGACCGATTCCAGGGTGCCGGGTTCCTCGAAGAGATGAGTGGCACCCGGGACGACGGACAGCTGATGCTCGCAGCTCAGGCGCGCCGCCGCCTGCCGGTTGAGGTCCAGCACCACGTGGTCGCGGCCCCCGACGATGAGCAGCGTCGGAGCCTTCACCTCCGGCAGCCTGGGACCGGCCAGGTCGGGCCTGCCTCCGCGGGAGACGACCGCCGCGACGTCCGCGGCGGGCTCCGCCGCGGCCCACAGTGCGGCGGCGGCGCCTGTGCTGGCACCGAAGTAACCGAACTTCATGCTCTGGGTGTCAGGCTGCTCACGCAGCCATTCGGTCGCCTGGGTCAGGCGGCGGGCGAGCAGCGCCGTGTCGAACACGTTGTCCCGGTTCTCCGCCTCGGCCTCGGTGAGCAGATCGAACAGTAGGGTGCCCAGACCGGCGCGGTTCAGCCCGGTGGCGACGAAGCGGTTGCGCGGGCTCTTCCTGCTGCTGCCGCTGCCGTGGGCGAAGAGGACGACCCCGGGGACGCCTCGGGGTACCGTCAGCCGCCCGTCGAGCGCGGCACCTCCGGCCGGCATCCGGATCTCCCTGTCATAGAGCAGAGAATCGTGCTCCGGGGAGGCGCTGCCCGCGGCCGGCGGCGCATCGGACGTGGCGTGCGCGGCGCGGTTGTGCTCCAGGCAGGCGGTGACCTCCTCGTCGCTCGTCTGCCCGAAGTCCTCGTAGAACTGACCGATCGCGTAGAACTGCCGGGGGGTGTGCAGACAGACCCCTTCGTCCGCCTCTCCTCCGAGGCGGGCCGCCCAGTCGTGCGGTGCCACGGGAACCGCCAGCACGATCCGCGATGCGCCGCGGGCTCGCGCGATCCGGCAGGCCGCCAGTGCCGTGGAGCCGGTCGCGACACCGTCGTCCACCACCAGGACCGTCCGTCCCTCGTACCGGGCCGGCTGCCGCTCACCCCGGTAGCGGCGGGCGCGCTGCTCCAGGACACCGCGCTCGTGTTCCTCCACCGCCGTCAGATCACGGTCCGTCACACCCGTCGCCCGCATCACCTCTTCATTGATGACGCGCACGCCTTCCTCGCCGATGGCGCCCATGGCCAGCTCCGGCTGGAAGGGCACCCCCAGCTTGCGTACGAGGCAGACGTCGAGCGGAGCGCCGAGGGCCTCGGCGATCTGCGCGGCGACCGGGACTCCGCCGCGGGGAAGTCCCACGACCACCAGGTCCTGGCCCTTGAGGTGGTGCAGTTGGGCGGCGAGCCGCCGGCCCGCGTCGGTTCGATCTGTGAAGTACATGGTCGCCTCCCGGGTGAGGTGAGGCCCTCGGGTCCCGAGTGAAGTGCGTTGTGCGCGCCGGGTGGCCGTTGCGCAGACGGTCCGGAGGCCGGAGCCCGGCGAGTCCACTGCCTGCGTCAACGGCGCGCCGGGCGTACGCGTCGCCGAGCGGTCCGTGCTCCCCGTCGCGTGCTTGGTCCCGCTCACGCCTGCGGCCGGCCCCTGGGACGGTCGGACGGTGAGGGTGTCGTCCGGGTTCCGTTCGACGCGTGAGCCGTAGGCCCCGCTGATCCGGCTCAGAACGTCCTGCACCCACCGCGAGTCCTCGACCGTCGCGCGCTCCAGCCGCATCCGCCGGGACCGCATCGCAGCGATGCGCACGTCGTGGAACCTGCCGTCGTCCGGGTCCACGGTGACGAAGTACAGCAGCCGGAGGTCGTCCCGGTACTCCTCGTAGCCGCCGATGCCCTCGTAGTCGTTGATCAGGTCGCCGCAGCCGTGGGTGATGAGCTTTCCTCGGTAGGACTCCAACGGCCGCGGATGGTGCGAGGAGTGCCCGTGCACGACGTCCGCGCCGCCGTCGATGAGCGCATGGCCGAAGCGGATCTGGTCACGCGGGACGAGGTAGCCCCAGTTGGAGCCCCAGTGGACCGAGACGACCACGATGTCACCCGGCCGCTTGGCCGGACGCAGCCGGGCGGAGATCCCGGCCGCGGCGGCGTCCGACGGCTCGGCGACGAAGTCGACCCCACCGCGCTGCGCCGTGGCGGCCCAGCTGCCGGGTACGCCGCTGGAGGCCATTCCCACGGAGAAGACCAGCACGCGCCGACCGCCTACAACAGGGACGATCGCGGGGCGCCGGGCCTCGTTGGCATCCCGCCCCGCCCCTGCCGAGCGAAGACCCGCGTCCGCCAGGGCGTCGAGGGTCTCCTCCAGCCCGCGGCGGCCGTAGTCCAGCACATGGTTGTTGGCCAGGGCGCAGACGTGCGGATGGGCGGCGGCCAGGGCGGGCAGGTTGGCCGGGTGCATCCGGTAGTGGACCTCTTTGCCGAGCGCGATCTCGTCGCTCTGCGTGACGGCGGTCTCCAGATTGAGGATCCGGGCGTCGGGCGCCGCCGCGGCGAGCACCTCCAGCGCGTCTCCCCAGGGCCAGGAGAAGTCGACCGGAAAGGGAATCACGCCGTTCGCCGCCTCGGCCAGCTCCACATAGGCGCGGGCGTCCTTGATGTACGACTCCGACAACTTCGGATCGCCGGGGTGCGGAAGGATCTGGTCGACTCCGCGACCGAGCATCACATCGCCGGCCAGGAACAGCGTGACGAGGTCACCGCCCATTCCTCCAGGCTAGGCCGCTCCGGCGGGTACTGCTCCCGGGCGGCGAACCGGAGCCCGCCCGCTGCCTCTGCCGTTGTGCTCCCGTGGGTGGGAGGCGCTCGGCACTCCGGTCCGGCGGCGGTGCAGGACCTGCGCCCCGGACTCAGCGCACGTCTCATGTGGTGACACGCAGGAGAGCAAGCCTCTCAGCAGCCAGCGGGATCACCATCTGGACCATGCGCTGGAAGGCGAAAGGCGCCCCTGACTTCCACCTCGACCTCGGGCAGACGTGGATGCTGCGCAATCACCTGGCTGACTTCGAACCCGAACAGTCACGCGCCATCATGTGGCGCATGATCACCATTCATCTGAAGTACGAGATTGACGCCGACAAGCTTGAGGACTTCGAGGAATACGGTCGCCGCTGGGTCGGGCTCGTCAACCGTTTCGGCGGAACGCACCACGGCTACTTCCTGCCGAGTGAGGGCGACAGCGACATTGCCTACGCCCTCTTCTCCTTTCCCAGCCTCGCCAGGTACGAGCAGTACCGCGCGGACAGCATGTCCGACCCGGAGTGTCAGGATGCGTTCGAACTGGCGCGTAGCACCCGCTGTATCAAGCGGTATGAGCGCCGCTTCCTCCGGCCACTCGATGGCCTGTCCTAGGTCGTGTTCCGGCGGCTCGTTCCGGCTGGTCGGCGCGTAATGTCCGATCGCCCATCGGGCTCCCGTGAGCGGCCTCGGCCACCCCGTCGCCGGCCGGTTGCAGCACCTCACGCACGCGTGGCGCCATGCCTGGCAGCCGAGCGCGTACGGAGCTGTACAGCGATAGTCGGCCGCGCTGTCCTGTGCCACGTTGCCGTCCCCCGCGGTCAGGCCGGTTCAGCGGTCCGGGCGCGTGAAGGTCTGCACCTGCCTGAACCAACCTCGAGGTGCTCAGCCCTGGCCGGACTCGGCCTCGGCGGACACTCGGCCCACTCCTCCCACGTCTTGAGCCGCTCGGCGTAGACCTGCGGGACGAGCTGGTGAGGGAGGGCGCCGAAGAAGACCCGCAGCGGGGGGCGTCGACGACCTTCAGTAGTGCCGGGCCGACGCCGTCCGGGTCAGGCAGCGCCATGGTGGCGATGCCGGAGTTGAGTGCGTCACGTACGCCGTCGTGGGCGGCCAGCGGTTCGGACCAGCGGGCGGACGTGCCGACGTCGGTACCGAAGGGGCCGGGCTCGACGACGTTGAGCACGGGGCACAGATCCGGACGAGCGACACGTAGGTCTTCCCGCTGATCGGCGGCTCGTGTGCCTCAAGGTCAGCACGCTGCTCCAGCCGTAGATCGTTACCGCCGTGGGCGTCGAGCCAACCGAGTCGTACGGTCAGGCGCGTCCATCCGTGGGCGACGGTCCCGTCCAGCCCACGGCCTCAGTCCTGGCTCTGTTGGCCAGAGCGATCAGGCGGTAAGCGGTAGATCGCCGGTTCGAACCCGGCAGGGGCTCCAACGACGTGGAAATCCCAGGCCTGCCGCTGACCACTGTGGTCAGCGGCAGGCCTGGGTTGTTCACTTCGTGATCATGTCACCGGTCCGCCACAGCGTTGTCCTGGGACGAAGACGCCGGGATCCCTTCGGCTCACAGTCCCCTCATGATGATCAAGCGAGCACCGAGAAGCCGAAACCGCTTCGGCCTCGACCACTACCGATTACCAAGGGGATTTCATGTCCGGCAACCGTCGCAAGGCCTTACTCGTCTCCGCAGCCCTCGTGGGCGGCACCATGCTGATGACGGCGTGCCAGGACACGGACAAGGCCACGGACACCGGCGCCGCGCAGGGTTCTTCGTCCGCCACTCCGGCCGGCAATGCGACCACTCCGTCCGGCTCATCGACCACGGGCAGCGGCCAGGGCACGGACAAGGGCTCCGACGCGACGGGCAAGGGAACCGAGGACGGGGCCGGTTCCGGCGCCGACACCGGCAACGGCGAGCGGGAGCCGGTCGAGCAGGGCTGCGGCGCCAACGACATCTCCTGGAGCACCAGGTCCGAGACCCAGGCCGGCGGATACATCCTGATCATCGCGAAGGCGAAGTCGGGGATAACCTGCTACCTGCCCGCCGCGCTTCCGACCGTGGCGTTCGGATCCGACGGCACCCAGGCGGGTCCCGCGGAGCAGGCCGTCGGCCAGCAGATCAAGCTGAGTGGGAGCACCACCGCCTACGCCGGGGTGAACCCGAAGAGCACCAACGGGGACGGTGGCAAGGAACTGGACAGCATCATCGTCGGCGTCGGTGACGACGACCCCAACCCGGTTTCCCTGCCGGTCGACACCATCACCGTCGAGGAACCGATCGTCACCAACTGGCACACCAACCCGGCGGACGCCGTTCCCTTCAGCTGAACGGACCCGCAGCTCATGATCCACGCCTGAACGGCTCGGCGCCGACAGCGGCCGGGCCCGGGATCGGGCCTGGTGGCGTCGCCGCCAGCCGGACCGACCGCGCCGATGGGCGGCGCCCAACCCTCGTGATCGGTGTCGGGATCGCGGTGAACGCCTCTCAGGGGCAGAACACCGGCCTGCCGGAGCCCCCGTGTCCGGGTTGATGTCCCAGCCGAACTTGGTCGCGATCACCACCTTGTCGCGGACGGGCCGGAGGGCCTCGCCGACGATCCGCTCCGACTCGAACGGCCCGTACGCCTCGGCCGTGTCGAAGAACGTCACCCCCTGGTCAACCGCTGTCCGGATGAGGGTGACGATGTCCTTGCGGCTGGTGACGGGGCCGTAGAGGTTGCCCGGCATGGTCTGGGTGCCGAGGCCGATGCTGGAGACCTTCAAGGAGCCGAGCCTGCGGCGACCGGTCTGCGTGATCGCCGCGGTCACCTGGTTACGACCGCGGACGGGGGCCCTGGTGCCCTTGGCGGGCGGTGCCGCGTGTGCCTGGGCCGGTGCGGCCGCCGTCACGGCCATCAGCGAGGTCGCCGCGAGTGCGGCTGCGCCCAGGAAGCCGCGACGGCCGCGGTCTGTCGGACTGCTGTTCGGCGTACTGTCCTGTTCGTGCATGGGTTACACCCTTCGTGGTCGTCTGTTGAGAGCACCCTCGGTGCATCACCGTGGGTGGCGAAGAAGCGGGCCTTGCTGCCCTGGTCCGGTTGCGGCCCGGCCCGAACGCAACCGCGACGTGGCGTCTCGGCGAGCGGCCGAGGCAGACCGATCCTGAGATGAACGCCTGGCGCTTTACCCAGCGGAGTCGGTCAAGGTCCGTGAGCTTCGGATGATGTCCACGCTCGTCTTGCGATGGGCGTTCTGTGGTTTCGATAGTCCGGGCGGTCAGGTTGATTGAATTGGCCGGGGACTATGCCTGCCTTGAGGCGAGTTCGACGATGGTGATGTCGGACGGTGCGCCCACGCGGACGGGCGGGCCCCAGACGCCGGCGCCGCGGCTGACGTAGAGCTGGGTGTCGCCGTAGCGTTCGAGTCCGGCGACGGTGGGGTTGGCCAGTTCGGCAAGGAAGTTGCCGGGCCAGAGCTGGCCGCCGTGGGTGTGGCCGGAGAGCTGGAGGTCGACACCGTGGCGGACGGCGTCGTCGATGACGACGGGCTGGTGGGCAAGGAGGACGGCGGCGCGGGAACGGTCGCGGTCGCCGAGAGCCTTGTCGAAGTCGGGGCCCTGGCCCTCTGCTTCGCCGCGGACGTCGTTGACGCCGGCCAGGTCGAAGCCGGGCAGTTGCGTGCGGGCGTTCTCCAGCGGGCGCAGCCCCAGTTCCCGTACCTTCTCGATCCATGGCTCGGCGCCGGAGATGTACTCGTGGTTGCCGGTGACGAAGTAGGTGCCGTGCCGTGCCCGGAGTTGGGCGAGTGGTTCGACGGCGGGGGCAAGGTGCTCGACGCTGCCGTCCGCCAGGTCACCGACGACCGCGATCAGGTCGGGCTGGGTCGAATTGATGGTGTCGACGACCCGTTGGGAGAAGCCGCGGCCCAGGATGGGACCGACGTGGATGTCGCTGACCACGGCGATCCGGAACCCGTGCGCGCCGCGCGGCAGTTTGGCCAGCGGAACCGTGACGCGCTTCACCTTCGGCCCGCGCAGCACACCGTACGTGCCATAACCGACGGTACCGACGGCGACGGCCGCGGCGGCGCCGCCCACGACGCGGGAGACGAAGAGACGCCGTGACGGGCCGGCGGGGGCGGTGCCGACTGCCGGCGCGGACTGCGGTGCGTGCGGGGGGTCCAGAACGGTGATGGACCCGGCGGCGCCTCCTGCCGCATCAAAATCGCCGCGATGCGCTGGTGTCGGCAGTGGCACGTCGGCCGAAACGAGTTCCTCCGCGCCGCCGTCACCCGCTTGCGCTTCCGCGGGCTGAGCCGCCGCCAGAACCCGCTGCCGTAGACCTGCGCCCTCGCCACGACGCGCGAGCCACCGCCGTAGCACAGGCCGCACCGCCTCACCGACCAGCAGCGCGAGCAGCAGGTACAGGAACAGGGCCATCCACAGGTACCCGGGCCAGGCCAGGATCCGCTGCACAAGGAAGGGGACGCTTTCGCCCTCTGCCGTCATGGCACCCACCGACAGCAGGGGCCCGGCCACGAAGGCGACGCTCCCAGCTCGCCGGAGGCGCGAACCCTTGGGCGTGGTGTCCCGTATGAGACGGCGCCACACGTACCAGTGGAGTGCGCCGAACAGTGCCAGCAGGACGGCACTGACGAGCGCGAATATGACGACCACGACCTTGCGCAGCCCTTCCTTTGAGATGCATGCCGGCTCATGAGCCGGCATGCGCTGAGACACCGCCGGGCCGGATGAGTCCTTAAGTGCCGGGTACTGCTGTCCCACGGGCCGTACCCGGCAGGGAGGCGGACGAAGGCGTGCTTACGGACACCGCGGAGCCGGTCGGCGAAACGGATCCAGAACGCCCAGGTCACAGACCAACACGAGCATCACGAACAGCCCAACTGCGGTCGAATGAGGCGCGGCGGAGAAGGGCGCCCTGCGCCAGCAGCTGACCGGCTGGCTCCCCCACATGGCTGTGTCGTTTGCGCGCCGATGTCCGCGAGAAGGAAAGGGCGTTCTCAGCCGAGGCGGTACCCGCCGACGGCGCTGACCGTCTGCGGGTCGCGGTGGTCGAAGACAATGCTGGCGCCGGTGTCCATCGCGGCGATGCGGTCCATTTCGTCGCCGGTCAGCTCGAAGTCGAAGACCGCGATGTTCTCGGCCATCCGGTCCGGTCGCGAGGACTTGGGGATCACCACGACACCGCGCTGGGTCAGCCAGCGCAGCACCACCTGGGCCACGGACTTGCCGTGCGCTTCGCCGATGGCGCTCAGCGTCGGGTCGCTGAAGATGTTGTTGCGGCCTTCGGCCAGCGGACCCCACGACTCGATCTGCACGCCGCGCTCAGCCATGAGGGCCTGGTCGTCGGCGCGCTGGAAGTACGGGTGGGTCTCGATCTGGTTGACCGCCGGGACGATCTCGTTGTGGTCGATCAGGTCGACCAGGCGGTCGGGGTAGAAGTTCGACACTCCGATCGCCTTGATCAGGCCCTGACGGTGGAGGTCCTGCATGGCGCGCCAGGAGCTGTAGTAGTCACCGAAGGGCTGGTGGATCAGGTACAGGTCCAGGTAGTCCAGTCCGAGCAGGCGCAGGGACGTGTCCAAGGCCGCCTTGGCGCCCTCTTCGCCCTTTTCGTTGACCCACATCTTGGTGGTGATGAACAGCTCGTCACGGGCGATGCCGCTGGCCTTGACGGCCTTGCCTACGGCCTCTTCGTTGCCGTAGGCGGCGGCGGTGTCGAGGTGGCGGTAGCCGGCGGCGAGGGCGTCGGTGACGACCCGCTCGGTCTCCTCAGCAGGGACCTGGAAGACGCCGAAGCCGAGGATCGGCATCTGGACGCCGTTGTTCAGCGTGACATGGGGGATCTTGGACATGGTGAACCTTTCGGGGTGGTGCTGAAGGGTGCGAGGGTGCGCACCGGCACGTGGGGGAACGGCGGTTCGTCGCCCGTGCTCAGCCGGTGGCCGGCGGCGGGCTGGATGGTTCGGGGAATGTGGGCCAGGTGCTACTGGCCGCGGTCGCTCGGTTCTTCCTGAGCGGGCTCGACGGGGTCCGGCCCGGCAGCCCAGCTGGCGAGCAGATCGAGAGCTTGGCGGCTGGGTGATCCGGGTTCCGCGGTGCAGATGAGCAGCACGAGACCGGCATCAGCAGGCAGTTCCAGGGCTTCGTAGGAGAGCTCGAGGTCACCGACGACCGGGTGGTGCAACCGCTTGACTCCCGTGCGGTGCAGACGGACGTCTTGCGAGGCCCACCGGGTGCGGAACTCTTCGCTGCGGGTGCACAGCTCCCCGATCAGATCGGTCAGCGCCTTGTCGTAGGGGTTCTTGCCGGCCATGAGGCGCAGCCCGGCGACGCCGTCGCGGCCGGTGGCCTCCCAGTCGAGGTAGTAACCGGCCGCGCGGGGGTTCAGGAAGCGGAACCGTGCGGCGTTGACCGGGCGGGCGGGGTCCTCGTACAGCGGAGACAGGAGGGCCTTGCCCAGCGCATTGGTGGCCAGGACGTCCCCGAGGCCGTTGGTGACATAGGCCGGGGACAGCTGGCTGTCCAAGATCGCCTGGATGGCCGGACGTACCCGCTGCACCGCCGGGCGGCGGCGTACCGCCGCACCGCTGTTGGCCGCACGCGCCAAGTCGAACAGGTGTGCCCGTTCGGCCTCGTCCAGCCGCAGCGCCCGGGCCACGGCGTCCAAAACGGTCTCGGAGGCGCCGCGCACGTTGCCGCGTTCGAGCTGGGTGTAGTACTCCACCGACACCCCTGCCAGGTCGGCCACCTCGCTGCGTCGCAGACCGGGCACACGGCGGGTGCCGCCGTGATCGACGAGGCCCACCTGCTCGGGGGTGACCTTCCCGCGGCGTGAGATCAGAAAGTCCCGTACCTCGCTGCGGTTGTTCATGCCCTTCACGCTACGAGCCCCACCCCGGACGTGGGAGATGCTGCCAGCACCCCCCTCAGCGGCATCCAGCACGGCGGCGTCCGCTGCACCGCCGCACGATCATGCCGGGCTACAGGTCGTCGCACGCACCTGACCGCGGGCCCGGCCGACCTGGTCCGGGGGTGATCTGTGCCCGTCGGGTGGCCAGGAAGCACCGCACGCCAGGCGGCCCATACCTCGGCAGCAGGCGTGTCGCTTGCCCGGTTGGGGGGTGCTGGCAGCATCTCCCACCGCGACCGTCGGCTGCCTAGCCTCGATGATGAAGCAGTCGGTGTCGGCCGGCTGCACCGACGACGAGGAGCGCGTCATGCAGTACACCCGTCTGGGCACCTCCGGACTGAAGATCAGCCGCATCGCACTCGGATGCATGAGCTTCGGCGACACCTCGCAAATGCCGTGAGCCCTGGACGACGACGGCGCCGAACCGATCTTCCGCCAGGCCGTCGAGTCCGGCATCACCTTCTGGGACACCGCCAACATCTACGGCAACGGCACCTCCGAGGAGATCGTGGGCCGCGCGATCAAGAAGTACACGAAGCGCGACGACGTCGTCCTGGCCACCAAACTGTTCTCCCCCATGCACGACGGACCGGGCGGGTCGGGCCTGTCGCGCAAGGCCGTGATGGAACAGATCGACGCCTCCCTGACCCGGCTGGGCACCGACTACGTCGACCTCTACCAGATCCACCGCTTCGACCCGCAGACCCCGGTCGAGGAGACCATGGAAGCTCTGCACGACGTCGTCAAGGCCGGCAAGGTCCGCTACCTCGGCGCCTCCTCGATGTGGGCCTGGCAGTTCGCCACCATGCAGCACGCGGCCCACAGCCACGGCTGGACGCCCTTCGTGTCCATGCAAGACCAGTACAACCTGCTGGCGCGCGAGGAGGAACGCGAGATGTTCGGCCTGCTCGCCCACTCCGGCGTCGGCTCCATCCCCTGGAGCCCCCTGGCCGGCGGCCGTGTCGCCCGCCCCTGGGGCCAGGACAGCACCGCACGGGCCAAGACCACCCCCGACACCGACTTCGCCGGCCGCCCCATGTTCGTCGACACCGACGAAGCCATCGTCGACGCCGTCCAGAAGATCGCCGACGCGCACGGTGTCCCGATGGCCCAGGTCGCGCTGGCGTGGGTACTGAAAAACCCTGTCGTGTCCGCGCCCATCGTCGGCGCCACCAAGACCCGCCACCTCACCGACGCCGTCGCCGCGCTCGACCTCACGCTCACCGAGGACGAGATCGCCGCACTGGAAGACCCCTACACTCCGCGCCTGCCCACCTTCTTCTGATCGGCTGGAGGGCGTCTGAAAAGCCTGTCAGCGGGCTGGTCTTGCGAGGCTGCGCAGGAGGAGCCAGGAGGAGCATGGCCATGGAGAGGTGGATGGCATTCTCCGAGCAGACGCGCAAGTATTCGTAGTCCTTTGACAGGCGTCGGCACCGTCCCAGCCAGGCGGTTGGGACGGCCATGCGGTGAGGTGCTCCCGTGGGACGAGTCCTGTTCCGCGCGGCCGACCCAACTGCGCGGCTGCACGGCTTCCGCCGTCTGCGCATCCGATGGGAACGACGAGCCGACATCCACGAAGCCTTGCTCAAACTCGCCTGCTGCCTCGTCAACCCCGCCAACCATCACCGTCACCCATCCGCCCTCGCCTGGTTGCTGGCCCAGGGCGACGACGTTGCCCCTATCCCCGGCACCCGCAGCGCGCCCCACGTCGAGGAGAACGTCGGCGCCGCCAACGTGGAACTCACGCCGGCCGATCTCCAGCGCATCGTCGAGGTCCTGCCCTACGGCTCCGCAGGCGGTCGCTACCCCGCCACGTACATGCCCACCGGCTGGTAACACCAGGTTCCGGGCACTCCCAGCATGCGGGTGGGAGCCACGCGCGTCTTTACGGGGCGACGGTTTCGGGGGAGGTCTGGGTGAGGGCCCCGCTGTCGTCCCACAACTTGCGGCTCACGGCTACCGGGGGGCGCTCATCCGGCGGCTCCGGCTTGTACTTCTCTACGAAGTGCAGGAAACCACGCGACTGGGTCGACCAGGACCACCCGCTTCCACACCTGGCCGCACCGCGCCGAAGACCAACGGGCCCGCTGGATCGACCACCAGCACCCCGCACACCTGCTCCACGGGACCGACCTGGCCGAAGGCCTGGACTGGTCACAGCAGCGCGGGCCACCCAAGAGCGCCGCCGCGCTCGTCACCGCCAGCCACCACAATCAGCAAGCCACCCTTCGGCGCACCCGAGGCGCCGACAACATCAAGCCCTCGGATGACGCCACAACACCACGCATGCGCACCCACGTTCACGGCTGGCCACACCCAGCGTCGAAGGCGCAGTCGACACCAGGTTCACCCCGAAAAGTATTCCAGTATGGAAAATATAGACATAGGAGATTTATTGGCGCCTCAATGTTCCCAGGATGTTCCCATCCGGGCACAGAAAGAGCCCCCCACGATCTCCGTGAGGGGCTTCCGGGTCCCTGACCTGCACTCTTAAGAGCCGCCTTCGGGATTCGAACCCGAGACCTACGCATTACGAGTTGTCGGATCGCGTTCCGGGGGCATCCACTGGCATCTGCCGGGTGACTCGCAGGACTGGTCAGGAGGCCTGCATGACTCCGATGGATGTCAGTGGACCGCCTCGGATTGAGCGGCGATTGAGACCACCATTGAGACCGCAAGTCCTTGGTCCTGGCGCAACTCGGGTGGGGCTGTTCCTTGGAGTGGACGTCGATCGCGTGCACGCTTTCCAAGTCTCCTCGCCGTGATCAGTGCCCCCGGCAGGATTCGAACCTGCGACACCCGCTTTAGGAGTTCGATCCGATCCTGCTCCCGCTGCTATCGGTGACTGGCACGACGTCCGGACAGGGATGCTGATTTACGCCGCCGTCCGGTGCCGTTGATGTCAGGCGTGGATGTCAGAGGCCTCGTCGACAGGGCAGGAGACGTGTCAGACCTGCGGTGAATGATCCCGGGTATGGGATACGAACTGCACATGACGCGCGCCTCGGACTGGTTGGACAGCGAGGAACGCCCCATCTCGCTGCGCGACTGGCTTGAGTTTGCACACAACAGCGCGGCACTTCGGCAAGAAGGCCACCTCGACCTGCACAGCGTAGGCCGGCAACCGGTGTTCACATGGGGCAGCCTGGACAGCGGCGCGGTCGGGCTCCATTGGTGCGAGGGACGAGTGATTCTGTCCGGGGCCCACGCACCTGGTGTGGACCTGGTCGGCTTGGCTGACCTCGCAGCCGAACTGCCCGCGAAGCTGATCGGCGACGAGGGGGAGCAGTACCCGGGATCTGTCCGCCGCGGCAACGAAGAGCCCTGAGCTTGGGAATCACCGGGCCGTCACGGAGGGGGTTGACGCTGACCAGCGCAAACGGCCTCTGGTGATTAATCGCGAGGCGTCGCGCTTGACTGCTCTTGACCGCTGGGATCCGCTCTTTCTGGCACGGATGTGGCACGGGCTTCCATCCGCTCTGACGGGTCGCGTCACCGACCCCGCACCCGACAGCAATGTCAACCGAACGGCCCAACATGACGTGTCGCCCACATGGATGAACAATTGGCTGAGTAGTGTCCCAACCGAGGCAATCTGTGAAAGGCGAACCAAATGCGCATTCGACGAATCCTCGCCGCAGTCTTCGCCACGGCAGCCCTCGCCGGACTCGGCCTCACAGGCGCCGCCACGGCCACCGCCACCGCCGGCAGCGTCACCCCAGCCAGCGTCACCCCGGGTGAGTGCACGGACGGCGGCGGAACGATCGATCGGTCGACGCCCGTGCTCCCGACCTGCAGAGGCGGTATGTACGACGGGCAGACGGTCGACTAAACCCCACTAGGGCCCGTTGTGAAAGTGGATCGGCGCCCCGCAGCCACGCGTTGCGGGGCGCTCCCTCGCGAGCGTTCCCCCTCGGCTGACGGCTCAACGTACCTGGGAGGCGTGACGATCGCACACGGGCCCGATGAGGTCGGCGGGAGCGGCTTTGGGCTGGAGCTGCCATGGGGCGAGAGATCGGGGCCCGTACGCTGGTCGCGAATCGGGCAGTCTCTGGACCTGCCCGCAATAGCCCGATGTGGGCCCCGATCTTCGAGGCTCGCCCCATGGTGGCTGCCTAACTGGCTGTTCTCTATCCGTTCGCGTGGCCGGTCCGATTCGAACGGGGTGCTGGATCGGGTGAGTTGGACGGTGCGGAGGCATGACGGAAGGGCCTCTTGGTAGCTCGCGGTTGTCGAGTCCAGCGAGAAGCAAGAGGCCCTAATTCCTTGTTAACAGCTCCAGCAGCGGGGACCGCCCGCGCCGGACTGTTCGAGTGCGGGACCGCGACGCCTTTCTGGACCCTGGCCGATGAGGCCTCCACTGAGAGCGGCGCGCGACCGTACTCGTGAGCATCTGGAGCACGACGCCTTACGTCTTCCTGGCTGCGAGCCCTCGCGGGAGAGCGGTGCGGGCCCCAATGCCCATGGTGGTGGTCGCGTGGGCGCCGGACGGACGCCTCAGGAGGCCCTGGCGTCGACGTCTCACAACAGAGCGGCGGCGTTCGGCGTCCTCGCGGCCTCCACCATCGTCAACACTGCTTGCTTGATCACTCGTTGGTGCTGGTGGTGCGAGCCCACTACACGGAGACCTCTCGATACGCCCGAGCCGCCCGAGCTCCCGCATAGACCGAGGCCCGCGTGGTGCGCTGGTGCCACGAACGGCTAGTGAGGTGGCGGACCGGCCCAGTGGGCCGAGTCCTGGAATTAGGTCGCTGCGTGGCCCGCATGCGCTCGTGACCAGCACAGATACCCGTGCCATGGGGAGGGAACATCTTGATCTACTGCGGAATTGACTGGGCCGAGAAGACGCACGACGTCGCCTTGGTCGACGACAGCGGCAAGTTACTGGCCAAGCGCCACATCACCGACGACGCGGCCGGATACAAGCTCCTGCTGGACCTGCTCGCCGAGCATGGCGACACGGAAGAGATTCCGATCCCGGTCGCCATCGAGACCTCCCGCGGTCTGCTGGTCGCGGTGCTGCGGCAGGGCAAGCGGCAGGTGTTCGCGATCAACCCCCTGGCCGCGGCCCGCTACCGCGACCGGCACAGCGTCTCGCGCAAGAAGTCAGACCCCGGCGACGCCCTGGTCCTGGCGAACATCCTGCGCACCGACATGCACGCCCACCGGCCGCTGTCGAACGACACTGACCTCGCCCGCGCGATCGCCGTCCTGGCCCGCGCCCAACAGGACGCCACCTGGAACCGCCAGCAGATGGCCAACCAGCTCCGCTCCCTGCTGCGCGAGTACTACCCCGCCGCCCTGGACGCCTTCGCGGCCTGGCAGAACGGCCTGTGCCGGCCCGAAGCCCGCGAACTCCTCAAGGCCGCACCGACCCCGGTCAAGGCCGCGAAACTGACCCGTACGCAGATCACCGGCGCACTCAGGCGGGCCGGACGCAAACGCGGCATCGAGGCCGAGGCCGAGCGGATCCGTGAAGTCTTCCGCGGCGACTTCGCCCACCAGCCGCCCCTGCTGGAGGACGCGCTCGGCCAGCAGATGCTCTCCCTCCTGGGCCAACTGGAGGCCGCCTGCACCGCCACCGACGACCTCGCCAAGGCGGTGGCGGAGACTTTCCCCCAGCACCCGGACGCTGACGTG